>JAEWZS010000256.1 GCA_023458355.1 Bacillota bacterium | reverse complement strand
AACCGCATGGTGGGGAAGGAAAAAGCATTGGAAATGGCCTTGAGCCAAATCGAAAAACAGTTTGGCAAAGGCACAGTGATGAAGCTTGGTGATGTCGCCTCCAAAATTACCGTTTCCACAATACCTTCCGGGTGTTTGGAGCTCGACATCGCATTGGGCGTAGGCGGTATTCCGCGCGGCAGGATTATAGAGATTTACGGACCGGAATCCTCCGGTAAAACCACCATGGCGCTGCATGTGATCGCTGAATCGCAAAAGCTCGGCGGCACTGCAGCCTTCATTGATGCAGAGCACGCACTCGACCCGGTGTATGCCAAAAATTTGGGTGTAAACGTAGATGAACTTTACGTTTCCCAGCCGGACAACGGCGAGCAGGCGCTCGAGATTACCGAAGCACTTGTGCGAAGCGGTGCTATTGACATCGTGGTTATCGACTCTGTGGCAGCGCTCGTACCCAAAGCCGAAATCGAAGGCGATATGGGAGACTCCCACGTCGGGTTACAGGCAAGGCTTATGTCGCAAGCGCTCAGGAAGCTTGCGGGCGTAATAAGCAAGTCCAACACCATCGTTATTTTCATCAACCAGCTGCGCGAAAAAGTGGGGATTATGTTTGGCAACCCGGAGGTAACCACCGGCGGTAAGGCGCTTAAATTCTATGCATCCATACGCCTGGATGTTCGAAAAATCGATACGCTCAAAAACGGCAACGAAGCTTATGGTAACCGCACGCGCATCAAGATTGTCAAAAACAAGGTTGCGCCTCCGTTTAAAACAGCTGAGTTTGATATCATATACGGTGAAGGCATCTCAAAAGAGGGCTCCATCCTGGATATGGCAGTTGCCCGCAAAATCATTCAGAAAACAGGCGCATGGTACTCCTACGGTGATTTACGCATCGGTCAGGGCCGCGATAACGCTCGTATTTTCTTGAAAGACAATAAAGAACTTTGCGCAGAGATCGAAGGTAAAATCCGCGCAGAACTCAGTAATATCGAACTTTCGCAAGGATCAGGCAACGATTCTGACGATACTTTTGACGAATGATGTAAGAAACTCTCACAACCGCTTAAAAAATTATTATTTATCTTAAATGACGCAACCAAAACATAAAAGATTTACAATTAGGACGCCGCAATTTCGGCGTCCTTGACTTTTATTTTTAAAGGGTTTACAATATTTTAGAGTTATTGTGCCGGTATGTTTTTTGTAAATAGGCGTGTATTATTCGTGTTTTATTTATGAAATTGTATCTGTGCATGCTATATGCCAAATTCGGATACATTTTATATATTTTTGGAGGTGCTCTATCTGGTGATTGACATCATAATCCCCGTAGTTGTCGGGGTGGTTGCCCTTGGGCTGGGCATAGCAGGCGGTTACCACTACAGAAGAAACATCGTAGAAGCAAAGGTTGCTAAGGCGGAAGATGCCGTCAAAAAAATGATTGACGACGCGCAGAAGAGAGCCGAAACCATTAAAAAGGAAACCGTACTCGAAGCCAAGGAAGAAGTATACCGCATTAAAAACGAGAGTGAACGGGAGCTCAGAGACAGACGATCGGAGCTCCAACGTACGGAACGCAGGCTTATACAACGCGAGGAAACGCTCGATAAAAAGTTCGATGGTATCGAACAGCGTGAGGAAGCCCTCATTAAAAAGCAAAAAGACGTAGAAAACCTGGAAGCTTCTATACAGGAGCTTCATGACAAACAGTTAAAAGAGCTTGAAACCATCTCCGGATTGTCAATGGATGAGGCAAAAACCATTCTATTGAACAACGTGGAGCGCGAAGCACGTCACGAAGCGGCGGTAATGATTCGCGAAATTGAAGCTAAAACTAAGGAAGAGGCCGATAAAAAGGCTCGTAACATCGTATCTCTTGCGGTACAGCGCGTTGCTGCCGATCACGTTGCAGAGACCACTGTTTCCGTTGTGCCTCTCCCGAACGACGAAATGAAGGGCCGCATCATCGGCCGCGAGGGCCGTAACATCCGCACGCTTGAAACCGCAACCGGCGTTGATCTTATTATCGACGATACACCTGAAGCCGTCATTCTTTCGGGCTTTGATCCTGTGCGCCGCGAGGTCGCTCGCATTGCGCTCGAAAAGCTTATTCTCGATGGGCGTATCCATCCTGCCCGTATCGAGGAAATGGTGGAGAAAGCAAAGAAAGAAGTCGATACGCAGATACGTGAAGCGGGTGAACAGGCCGTATTTGAAGTTGGCGTACATGGGCTTCATCACGAGCTTGTAAGGCTTCTCGGCCGCCTTAAATACCGCACGAGCTATGGCCAGAACGTGCTAAAGCACTCTATTGAAGTAGCGCATCTCGCAGGCATAATGGCTGCAGAACTTGGCGCAAACATTACACTTGCCAAGCGCGCGGGACTATTGCACGATATCGGCAAAGCGGTTGACCATGAAGTGGAAGGCCCGCATGTGCAAATCGGTGCGGATCTCGCTAAGAAATACCGCGAGAACAACCAAATCATCAACGCCATCATGGCGCACCACGGCGATGTGGAGCCCACCTCCATCGAGGCGGTGCTTGTACAAGCTGCCGATGCCATTTCGGCCGCTCGGCCGGGTGCACGCCGTGAAACGCTTGAGAACTATATCAAGCGCCTTGAAAAGCTTGAGGAGATTGCAAACTCCTTTGAAGGCGTTGATAAATCCTTTGCGATACAGGCAGGCCGTGAGGTACGTATCCTTGTAAAGCCGGAAAACGTCAACGATGCCGATACCATCATCATGGCGAAGGAGATTGTGAAGCGTATAGAATCCGAGCTTGAGTATCCGGGTCAGATTAAAGTTAATGTTATCCGCGAGACCCGCGCGGTAGAATTTGCCAAGTAAGGCGTTGCACCTTCATTGAAAAAGGGATATGCTTGAAAAAGTATATCCCTTTTATGTTAAGAAAGAGGCAAGTACATGGAAAACCGTATTCTCGTTGCTGATGCACACTGTGATTTTCTTTACTACATGGTGCATAACGGCTTTCGTTTACAATCGCTCAAACAGCATCAATCACTTAATTTTGAGCGAATGAAAACAGGGAATGTTAAACTGCAATTTTTTGCGGCGTGGGTGGATCCTGCAGGCCGTTTATCTTGCTTGCAGCAAGCTCTCGATCTGTTTGATGCATACTGGCGGATGCACGAGGAGAACGACTCCCTTGTGCCTTTTACAAAAGATTTTTCCCGACAAAGCGGCAAAATCGCTACGGTATTGACTGTGGAAGGAGGCGAGGCAATTCACGGAAGGCTGGAAAACCTGCGGCTTTTCCATAGACTCGGTGTACGCGCCATGACGCTTACCTGGAACTCTACCAACGAGCTCGCGTCACCTGCGATGCGACGCGGCAAAAAGGGCCTTACGGAGCTTGGTAAAAGGGTAGTGGAGGAGATGTGCCGCATCGGTATCGCGCCCGACGTAGCGCATTTAAACGGTGCAGGCATTGACGAGGTGTTGGAGATTGCTACCGTTCCCATTTTTGCCTCACACTCAAACGCCTGCGCTGTATGCAGCCATCCGCGTTCGCTCACGGATGAGCATATTCGTGCAATCGCAAAGCAAAATGGTGTGGTTTGCGTCAATTTCTATCCGCCGCAGTTAACGGATAAAAAAACGGCATCTATCACCGATATTATAAGACACATTTCGCATATTGCCGGTATTGCAGGCATAGACGCCATAGGGCTAGGCTCAGACTTTGACGGCATGAGCGTCTACCCGTTCGATATGGAGCACAGCGGCAACTATCCAAAGCTCTTTGAGGCACTCAGGCGCGAAGGCTTTTCAGAAACGGATATTCAAAAGATTGCTTATGATAATCTCAGCAACTACATCGCAAGGTTCTGCGTTTAAAACAACGTAAAAGGGGCTGATTTCTTAAGAAATCAGCCCCTTCAGTCATTATTTTTTCAGCTTTTCGTTCATTTGATTGATCTTTCTTCGCCAAATTAGGTATTGGATTGCCCATATAATTAAAAAGATCACGACAAAAACACCGAAATAAACCAGAAATCCGGTTATCGTATGCTCCATCCAGTTTAGAAAATAAGCAATCGGCATCATTGTAAGAGCTGTAATCAGAAAATAGATACCCGTCTGCTTTGCAATACTCCATTTTTCCATTTCCCAAATCACGGAACATGCCGCAAAGGAGGCACCGATTAGCCCACAAAGTGTAGCCTGTAAAGCAACTGCACCGACTTCATTCAAAGCCTCGGCAAGCTGCGGTACACAAGGCGAATATTGACCGGTACCCAAGCTAAACGAAATAAATATGGTAATGATATAGCCCACCGCAATACCGAGCGGAAACCCCAAAAGCCCGCGCAAAAACACGATTTTCTTCATAGTAATCTCCTCATATTCCTAATACTTGTTTGATTTTTCTGACATATCGTCTCGAAACGTACGTGACTGTACCATTTTTAAAAGCGACGCAAATTGTTCCCGTAAAGCTCAAGTCGAATGTCTTCACCTTTTTTAGATGGATGATCTCCGAGTTGGATATCCGCACAAAACTCCGTTTGTCGAGCCTATTCTCCAACTCATAAAGGCGAAGTCGGAGCGAATATTCGCCCTTTTCCGTTTCCGCTAAGGTTTTTCCCGCAGCGGCATACACGCGGATGATCTCCGTCGGCTCTAATAATTCAAGGGTATTTTCGTGAAAACCGGCTATCATCTGCGGGATATCCTCGGACAGCTTTTTGACGATGTCGCTCACTTCGTCGCTCATCCTGTCGGCATAGATAATAACTTTCGGTTCACTTAAGGATGCGTCAAGCTTGACTTCAATCTGCACGTTTTCTCATCTCCTTGTCATACTTAAAGTATAGTCGGCGGGGGAGTGGCTTTCTATTGTTTATCCGCAGTCGGTACGAATTGATAGATATGTGGTTAAAATGCATCGTATAGATAATTTTAGTTCTTATTGTTTTTATCTTAAAGCATTACAGGTGTCAAAACTGATAACGTGGTTGAAAAGCAAACATAGTTGAAGAAACCACGCTTTCGCGTGGTTTCTTTGGCAGGGGCAGAAGGACTCGAACCCTCAAGAACGGTTTTGGAGACCGCTATGTTACCATTACATCATGCCCCTAAATTTGCAACGTTGGTATTATAGCATTTCTGCTTTATCGGTGTCAATCGAAGAATCCGCTTTCAAGGATATAGACCGGATGTTATAATAGAAACAGTACCTACGGGGGATTTGTTTGTGAAAAATATAACAATTTATACGGACGGAGCATGCTCGGGAAACCCGGGACCCGGCGGTTGGGGCGCAGTTTTAAAATACAACGAGGCGGAAAAGGAGCTTTCCGGTTCTGAGGCGCATACAACCAACAACCGTATGGAGCTTATGGCTGCCATCGAAGCTCTCAAAGCTCTCAAAGAACCTTGTGAAGTGAAGCTTTATACGGACAGCGCTTATTTGGCGCGTGCATTTAACGAACGATGGATTCATCAATGGCAGATGAACGGTTGGAGAACGAGCTCAAAAAAAGATGTTGAAAACCGAGACCTTTGGGAGGAATTGATTTCACTCACTAAAACACATCGCGTGGAATGGATCAAAGTAAAAGGCCACAGCGACAACGCATACAACAACCGCTGCGATGCGCTTGCAAGAGGGGCCATCGCACAGCTTCGTACGGAAGAGGCAGCCAAAACGCCGTAAACATCCATTTTGTCTCTTGATTTATTCCTTACTATTCGTTAAACTTGTCTTTAACGAATAGTATAATTTATAAAAAGATGGATGACTAAATCCTTTTTCCATTCCCCCCCCGACAACGTGTTTTTGAAGGAGGCGCGAGTAAGCTTGCCTAACGACTACGCCGGCACACAGTACAAGGAATATTTGCGCAAGCTCAAGGATGCGCTCAAAGAGCTTCCTCCGTTTTGCGAGGATTTTTTTCGCGGCATGGAAAACACAACGCTCATCAGGACACGCTATGCTTATGCCGTAGACCTTCGTCTGTTTTTTAAGTATCTAATTTCCGAGCTCGAAGATTTTAAGGACTTTACCGCTAAAACGTTCACGCTCTCGGCGCTTGATTCCGTGTCTGCGACGCAAATTGAAATGTTTTTAGGGCATATCTCGCTTTACACCAACGAAGAAAACACCGAGGTGTTTAACCATGAGCGCGCAAAGGCGCGCAAGCTGTCGGCGATACGCTCCCTATACAAATACTTCCTCAAAAAGGAGAAAATCGAGCACAACCCCCCTGCCCTCGTGGATATACCCGTGATCCGCGATAAAACCATCGTCCGTTTAGAGCCGGATGAGGTCGCTAACCTTCTCGATGCCGTGCAAAGCGGAGAAGGTCTGAGTGAAACGCAAAAAAAATACCACAAGCTAACGCAGTCGCGCGACTTGGCAATCCTAACGCTCTTTTTGGGAACGGGAATCCGCATCAGCGAGCTTGTCGGAATTGATATGGACGATATTAATTTCAGCGCCAACGAATTTTCCATCATCAGAAAAGGCGGCAAGCAGGATATTTTAGTGTTTGGCGATGAAGCACGCGCTGCGCTTCTTAACTACATGCTCGATCGAGAAAAGCTTATGGCTGCTGAAGGGCACGAAAATGCGCTGTTTCTATCGCTGCAAAATAAGCGTCTCACCGTGCGGGCCATTGAAAACCTCGTAAAAAAATATGCCTCTGTTGCTACACCGCTCAAAAAAATATCGCCTCACAAGCTTCGCAGTACCTACGGGACCTCGCTGTACCGCGAAACGGGCGATATCTATCTTGTCGCAGATGTACTCGGACATCGCGACGTAAACACCACACGTAGGCATTATGCCGCCATCTCAAAAGACCGCAGGCGCCTTGCTGCTCAGGTCGTTAAGCTTCGGGAAGAGGAATCCCCTAAAACCTAAACACGCCTTTTCCTGCTGCCTTTTAGTTTCATTTGCGAAGAGGTTTCCCCTTCCTCATCCTTTCTGAAAGACGCGGCGAGCTTCGCTTCCCATTCCGCCATAAGATCGGGCGGGATATCCAAGGGATCTATTTCATTATATTCTTCCCTGTCGCTCTCGTCGTCTTGAAACAGCGATGCAATGGCGGATTCCTGCTCGCGTTCAACGGCATATTCTTCCGTGTCCTCTGCGCGAAATTTAGCTGCAATTACGCGGTAGCCATTATCATCAATTGGCTTATCGGGTTGTTCCAAGCATTTGCAGCAATTATCACATATTTTATTCGAATCAAGATCACAGATATCGTTTTCAAGATGATCTTCCATTGTTTCGCTCCTTTGCGGTTCAAAACGAACAAGTGTTTGCTGTTCTACACCGCCTGTGGTATAATACTACTAGTATTATACCACCGAATGCATAATCAATAAAAGGCGGTATCCCATATGAAAGGCTTAGGAAAGACCCAGCAAGCGGTTTACGACTATATCCGCTCATTTATTGAAGAGCGTTCCTTCCCGCCTACCGTGCGTGAAATAGGCGCTGCGGTCGGCTTAAAATCCACATCGAGCGTACATTCGCATTTAAAAGGGCTTTCCGATAAGGGTTACATACGCCTTACCCCCTCCATGCAGCGTTCCATCACGCTCACGCAAGCTACCGCTCCGCAAGCACAGTCGATTCCTCTTATAGGCACGGTTGCAGCAGGTCAACCTATTTTTGCAGAGGATAATGTTCAAGAATACTTCCCCCTCCCCCCTTCGCTCCTACATGGTGCGCAGACAGACGAGGCTTTTTTACTGCACGTAAGCGGTGAAAGTATGATCGACATCGGTATGTTTGACGGCGATATGATCGTTGTGCATAGCGGAATGTCCGCCGGCAACAACGATATAGTCGTCGCGCGCATCGGCGGGGATACCGCTACCGTGAAACGCGTGTTTTTTGAAAAGGACAGGGTTCGGCTACAGCCGGAAAACACAAGCATGTCCCCTATTTACGCGAACTATGACGAAGTAGAAATCGTAGGTAAGGTAATCGGTCTCATTCGTCAGTATTAAGAACCGACTATGTTTTCTCGTAAATAGCAGTAGTAAATACAAGAAGGGCAAAAGCTAATGGCTTTTGCCCTTTTACTATGCTTTTATTTCTCCGATTTTTATGAGCGCATCGAGAGCATACATTACGCCAATTCTACCGTGGCTGTATGTCAGCCCTCCCTGCACATAAGCCGTATAGGGTGCAATAAGCGGTGCATCGGCGCTCAACTCAATGGATGCGCCCTGAACAAACGCGCCTGCGGCCATGATGACCTCACTTGTATATCCCGGCATATCCCAAGGTTCCGGAATGGCAAAGCTATCCACAGGAGACGCCTTTTGAATACTTTGGCAAAACGCAATCAGCGCCTCAGCAGAAGAAAAACGTAATGCCTGTACGATATCGGAGCGAATGGCAGCACTTTGCGGCATCGTTTCCATGCCCGTAAGTTCAAACACCTTTGCAAACAAAGCAGCGGTCTTCACGCTTTGTGCGGTTACATGCGGTGCTAAAAAAAGCCCCTGATAAAAGGGTTGATAGCTCCCAGCATAGGAACCAACCTCGCGACCCATACCTGGCACTGTAAGCCTTTGTGCGATGCGCTCTATGTAAGTAGATTTTCCTGCAATATACCCGCCTGTTGGTGCAATCCCGCCGCCGGGGTTTTTGATAAGCGAGCCGATTTCAACATCCGCACCGTAAAACGCAGGCTCATGTGCACAGGTAAACTCACCGTAGCAATTGTCCACTACGATAATTGCCTCCGGTACCTTTTTATGCACGGCAGAAAACAATGGATCCATATGCTCGGGTATTATAGCATTGCGCCACGAATAACCTCGAGAGCGCTGCACATATACAATCTTTACCGGTACATCAAGTGCACTCAGGACAGTATCGAGGTCTATTTTCCCATCCTCAGCAACCCCAATCTCCTTATACCTCACACCGAGGCGTTTTAGCGAGCCGTGTTCATCACCGCTAATGCCGATTGCCTTTTCAAGCGTATCGTAGGGTTTGCCTGTAACGGACAGAAGCGTATCGTGTGGCTCTAAAAGCCCGGCTAACGCCGTGAAAATGGCATGCGTACCCGAGGTGAACTGCGGACGGACGAGCGCATCCTCCGCCTCAAGCGCTCGTGCAAACACACGGTCGAGCGTATCGCGACCATCGTCGCCGTAGCCGTAGCCCGTGGTAGGCGAAAAATGCCTAAGTGCTACCCTTTCCTCTTGAAAAGCATTTAACACGCGCGCCTGATTTTCTGCCTCTATCTCGTCAATACGGGAAAAAACCTCTGAAAGTTCGGATTCGGCTTGAAGTGTTATCTGTACGGCACGTTCATGGAGCTTTAGCACACCAAAGGGATTTATATCGTTCAAGTTTTAATTGTCCTCGCTTTCAGGGTTCTTTTGAAAATCAAGCTGCACAGGTGTTTCCGGCGTTATGGTAGAAACGGCATGTTTGTAGATCATCATTTGCTTTCCATCTGTTTCAACAAGCAATACAAAATTATCAAACGCCCGTAGAAACGCGTTTTTAATTTGAAATCCGTTTGTTACAAATATGGATACGGGTATTTTTTCTTTCTTGACCGCGTTAAGCAAAGTGTCCTGCACATTGATAGGCTTCATTCCGTTTCCCCTTCCATCGCACTGATTGCATCGTTTGCAAGTGCATCGATGCTCTCATACGCAGTAACATCAAACCAACGAATGCGTTTGTCCCGCTTAAACCAGGTTATCTGTCGCTTGGCAAAATGCCGCGTTTCAAGCTTTATGTTTGCGACCGCCTGTTCAAGGTTACATGTGCCCATAAGATGCGCATAAAGCTGCTTATACCCTAAACCTTGCATGGCAGGCATATCCGCTGTAACGCCGAGTTCTCTCAAGCGCAGCACCTCATCAAGAAGCCCTACACGCATCATTTCATCCACACGCTGCTCAATTCGCTCATACAAAAGTTCACGCGGCATTGTGAGGCCTATCATACGCACATCGTAGGGTATTTCCTCGCTTCGTTTATTTTCAAAATCGCCGCCGTGTTCATCGATGGTTTTCCCCGTGAGGCGCACAACTTCTATGGCTCGTATGATGCGCCTGATATCGTTTTTGTGCAGGCGTTGTGCGCTTTTCGGATCGAGTTGACCTAAAAGTACATGCAGGGATCCCGGTGTCCGCAATTCCAATTCATTCAATTGCTCACGAAGTGCCGGGTCTGACTTTGCACCCGTAAAGTTTAGCGGGAATGTGAGTGCGTTCACATAAAGCCCTGTGCCGCCTACCACGAGTGGAAACTTATTACGAGAAGTAATGTCCGCAATCGCAACTTGCGCAAATGCTTGATAGCGCGATACACTTGCGTTTTGCTCGATAGGCTCGTACACATCAAGTAGATGGTGCCTGATCCCCTGCCGCTCGCTTGGCGTAGGTTTCGCAGAACCGATATCGAAGCCCTTATAGAGCTGTATGGAATCTGCGGATATGATTTCCGCATCCATCCGCTTGGCTATCTTTATGGAAAGTGCGGTTTTCCCCGAAGCTGTTGGGCCGACGAGCACGCCTAGCTTTGTTTTTTCTGTTCCCATATTCTATACCACACGCTTAAATAACTTTTCAAACTCGAGCCGCGCCATCTTCACCATTACAGGCCGTCCATGCGGGCATGTCATGGGGATGCCCTCCTTTTGATAGGCTGTAATGAGTGCTTCAATCTCTTGGGACGTAATGGGATCGCCTGCTTTAATGGCATGCTTGCAGGCGCTTTGTATGAGCATAGCGCGCTTTACGTCTATGGTAGCCACGCGGTTTTTCTTATCAAGTATGTTGAGCGCTTCATGCAAAAACTCCGCGGTCTGCGGTTGCCCTACAACAAGCGGCACCGCACGCACATTCATGGTGAGCGGTCCAAACTCCTCCATTTCAAAGCCGAGCGCTTCAAATTGCTCCATGTTGCTTAGGAGTGTTTCAAATTCTATAGGTGAAAAGCGTATCACAATGGGTATCAAAAGCATCTGTGAATCAGGGTTTAATCCTTTGCGCATCATTTGTTCGTAAAGTTTGCGTTCATGCATGGCGTGCTGGTCGATGAAGAAGACATCTTCGTTTTGCTGAATCACCCAAAAGCTGTCAAACAAAACGCCTATGATCTTATACGACGCAGCACCCATATCAAGCTGTAGCGGCTGCTGTGCGATTAAGAATGCTTCGTCCTTTATTTCGGGTAAAATTGGTGCGGTTGCACGTAAAAAAGAAAAATCCGCCTGCGATTCCCGCACTGTACCGGGAGAAGCTTTCGGTATTGGTGATACAGCCTCCCACGCAGGTATATTCGTTTTATTTTCATAGGAATACTCGGACGTCTTGAGCGATGACGAATCGGTTTTAATTACCTGCGGTGCGGCGCTTACCTGATTGAAAGAACAGTTCGTTGTCTCCCCTTCCCCGCTGTTTTCAAAAACCTTATCGGCCACGTGGCCGATTTCTTCGTTGCTTACATATGAGATCTCCGTTTCGGTTTCTTGCCGCAGGCCGGGTGCATCGAGCTGTGCAAGTGCCATACGGGCGGCGCTGTAAACAGCACGTGTAACGCGGTCATCGTCCTTGAAACGCACCTCAAGCTTATTTGGGTGAACATTTACATCCACCTCACGGCTTGAGATACGCAAACTAAGAACCAGAAACGGGAATTTTCCGACCATCAACCGAGTGTCAAAAGCGCGCTGTATGGCAAACGACAGCTTTTGCGATCGAATATAACGTCCGTTAACAAAAAACGATTGATAACTACGCGTAGGCCGAGCGATCTGCGCCGTGCCGAGATAGCCCGTTATCTTCATGTAGGCATCGTCGTAGTGCACCTCGTTTAGGTGCGGTAAAACATCGGTGCCGTATACGCAGTAGATAGCGTTATAGAGGCTGCCATCACCCATGCTATGATAAATAGTCCTAGAGTTGCTGATGAGTTGAAACGAAACACCGGGGTGCGAGAGGATCATGCGTGAAACATAGTCGCTGACAGCACTTGCCTCAGCACGTGCATGCTTTAAGAATTTAAGCCTTGCCGGGACGTTATAAAAAAGGTCCGAAACCTCCATAGTCGTCCCTTCAGGGCATCCAAATTCCTCAACAGGATGCATCTTTCCGCCTTCTACGAAAAGCTGCGTTCCCGCTATCTCATCTTTAACGCGTGTCTTTACGGAAACCTTTGAAACCGCCGCGATGGAAGCAAGTGCTTCACCTCGAAAGCCTAAGGTTTCAATATGCTCCAAATCCTCAGAAACGGAAATCTTGCTCGTAGCGTGCGCTAAAAACGCGGTAGATATATCATCTTTTAAAATGCCGCCGCCATTGTCGCTCACGCGAATATAGTCGATGCCACCTCCAAGTATTTCTATGGTGACAGAAGTCGCTCCCGCGTCGAGCGCGTTTTCTACGAGCTCCTTCACCACGGACGCGGGGCGTTCCACCACCTCGCCCGCGGCAATACGGTTAGCAGTTTCCAGGCTTAACACTTTGATCCGTTTCATACGTATTTACCTTAATTTGGCGCGCACATGCAAATCGTAGAGCTTAGTAAGCGCGTCCATAGGTGTGATATCGTCGACAGAGAGGCTTTTAAGCTCTTCCATGATATCGTTGGGTTCAGCAGACCCAAATAGTGTGAGTTGCTGCGGCGGATCGTCATCACCTAAGATCGACTCGTGGTTGATATCGGCCGACTCAAGCTTTGTTAAAATTTCCTTTGCGCGTGAAAGTATGCTTTCCGGAAGCCCTGCGAGGCGTGCAACCTGTATACCGAAGCTCTTATCCGCACTTCCGCGCACGATCTTTCGTAAAAATATTATGTTATCGCCGAGCTCCTTTACGGAAATACGATAGTTTTTGATGCCCGTAAGCTTGCCCTCAAGCTCTGTCAGCTCATGGTAATGCGTGGCAAACAGCGTTTTAGCACCGCATTTTTCACGGCTTGCTATATATTCTAAAACCGACCAAGCAATGCTTAAGCCGTCAAACGTGCTCGTGCCCCGCCCAATCTCATCGATGATGAGAAGGCTTCGCGGTGTGGCGTTGTTGAGGATGTTGGACATTTCCGACATCTCTACCATGAATGTGCTCTGTCCGGCGCTTACGTTATCGGACGAACCGACACGGGTGAATATCTTGTCCGTGATGCTGATGTTAGCCTTTTTAGCCGGCACAAAGCTTCCGATATGCGCCATAAGGGTAATGAGCGCTACCTGGCGCATATAGGTGCTTTTCCCTGCCATATTGGGACCGGTGATAATTAAAAGCCTATTATCCTTATTGTCAAGAAGCGTATTGTTGGGAATGAAACCGGCCTTCAAGGACCTTTCCACCACCGGATGACGGCCTTCACTTATCTCAATTTTGCCGTTTTGCTGTACCAAAGGTCTGCAATAATCGTTCGTAAATGCTACCTGTGCGAGCGACTGGTAGGCGTCGAGTTTAGATAAAAGCGCTGCGTTTTGCTGAAGCCGCGCTATGCATAAAAGCAACGTTTCTCGAAGCTCGGTAAAAAGCTTATACTCAAGCGCTATGCATTTTTCCTCTGCGCCTAAAATGGTTTCCTCAAGCTCCTTTAGCTCGGGGTTCACATAGCGCTCGCAGTTGGCAAGCGTCTGCTTACGCTGGTAGGAATAAGGCACAAGGTGCTGATACGATTTTGTGACCTCGATGTAATAGCCAAAAACATGGTTGTAGCCAATCTTTAGGTTTTTGATGCCCGTTGCCTCACGCTCACGCATCTCAAGCTTACTTAACCATTCCTTGCCGTTTCTGGAAGCGTCGCGGTAAGAATCTACCTCAGGGTTATATCCGTCCCTAATAACGCCTCCCTCTTTCACACTTAAAGGTGGTCCATCCACGATGGCGTTTGCGAGGAGGGCATAAATATCCTCCATGGGGTCAAGCATGGCAGCGGTATTCTCAAATTCGAGGGCAGTAAGCTTCGATACGATTGCTATGATGTTTGGAAGCCTTGAGAGTGAAACGCGCAACGCTTCACAGTCTCGTGCATTCACGGTACCGTAAGCAATTCGGCTGCAAAGCCGCTCGATATCGTAGACGGATTCGAGGCTCTTAATAAGTGCAGAACGCTCTACGGGCTTTTTTACAAGCTCCTCCACCGCATCAAGCCTCTGCCCTATCTCATAGGTAGACTGCAGTGGCTGTTCAACCCATGTGCGAATCAGTCTGCCGCCCATAGATGTACAGGTTTTATCCAGAAGGTAAAGAAGCGTCGCACGCTTGCCCGCATCGGTACGGATGGGTTGTGTGAGTTCGAGATTCTTCCTTGTGGCTGCATCGATGCTCATGAATTTGCTGCGCTCAAACAGTTCAATCTTCTTAAAGTGGACGAGCTCGTTTTTCTGTGTTTCTTCCAAATAAGAAAGAAGTGCACCACTCGCGCATAGCGCCTGAGGATACTCTTTGATTTTATTGATACCATCCGTTCCGAAATGCGAAGAAAGCGTGCCCTCAGCCGCAGCCGGTAAGTAGGCATCGTTTGAAAAGCACGTGGTATAGCTTGATGACTGTATACTTTTTATTAGGTTTTCCTGCAAAAAGAGCGCGTCGTTCGCGATTACTTCTGTAGCCTGTATGCGGGCGAGTTCGCTTGTTAGCTCGTCCTCAAAGCCTTCGCCATTTAGAGATAGCGCATAAAAAACACCGGTCGATACATCGCAGTACGCAAGCCCCACATCGGCGTTTTGAAAGAAGATGGACGCGATGTAATTGTTTTTGCGGTCATTGAGCATGCTTTCCTCAATAACCGTTCCGGGCGTGATGATTCGGATGATATCACGTTCCACAAGGCCCTTGCTAAGTGAAGGATCGGTAAGCTGCTCACAAATGGCAACCTTATAGCCTTTTTCAATGAGTTTGTTGATGTAGGTATCTACAGCATGGTACGGAACACCGCACATGGGAGCGCGTTCGCTAAGGCCGCAATCACGCCCTGTGAGCGTTATCTCAAGCTCTCGCGACGCGGTGACGGCATCGTCAAAAAAAAGTTCGTAAAAATCCCCCAAACGGAAAAGCAGCAGACAATCCGCATGCTTTTCCTTGAGGTTTAAATACTGTTGCATCATCGGCGTAAGCTTCGCCGAAATGCTTTTATCCGCACCCATTAATGCTTGCAGCCATGGCAGGATGTACAGCTGCCGCTGCACGCGCCTTCGTCGCCGGCGTTTTCCATGCCGATGCAGGTGGCGATTTCGGTGTTTACGCGCGACATGAGCGTTTGAAAGTCGTTTTGAGCGTCAAGCATCTCTTTGAACAACTTGTTCTCGAGAAGAATCGCCTGTATACGCTCCATCTCGCGAGAGGTAGCACTCAGAAGTGCATGATCGGCGTCCTCGTCGGATAGCGCTTCCATGATCTCCTGTCGTTTGCTTGTGAACGAATCAATCATATCGGTAAGCGCGCCGTCAGCATCTATAGCCGTTCTGGCGTCGTTGAGTCTCTTAAATTCGGTGGATTCGCTCAAGGCGATACCCAGTTCTCTTGCTTTTTCGATTACCATAGTTCCCTCCGTTTTCCGCACAGGAAAAGCTTATCTTTATTATTTTTACTCGGCTATTTGCCCAATTAGGGAGTTGCTTTGCGTTTTTGTGATGCGTACGCGTATAAGCTGCCCCTCCATGGATTCGTCGCCGGGAAAGTATACCATTTTAAAGTTACCGAGTTTCCCATAGGCCATAGGTGTTGCACGCAGGTCGCATCCCTCCACGAGTACCGTCCCCTCCATGCCTATATACTTCTTATTATTATCCCGTAAAAGCTCAGCTTGCAGATTGTTTAATCGCTCAAGCCTTTCTTTTTTAACACCCTTTTCAACCTGCTCCTCCATGCGGGCGGCGGAGGTGCCGTTTCGCGGCGAATACATGAAGGTATATGCTGCTGAAAAACCTGCCTCTCTTACGAGAGAGAGCGTATCTTGAAAATCCTCCTCCGTTTCACCCGGGAAACCAACGATAATATCGGTGGTGATCTCAATCCCGTTTACGTTTTCGCGGAGCGCTTTCACAAGATTTAGATATTTTTCACGCGTGTAACCACGGTTCATACGCTTTAACACCCTGTCACTGCCGGACTGTACCGGCAGGTGAATGTGGTTGCAAACCTTTTTACAGCTTGCCATCGCTTGTATAA
The DNA here is from genome assembly GCA_023458355.1 of Bacillota bacterium. Taxonomy (GTDB): domain Bacteria; phylum Bacillota; class Clostridia; order Christensenellales; family CAG-138; genus UBA7707. The sequence goes on along the minus strand of JAEWZS010000256.1, from coordinate 1,564 downwards.
GCTCGAATGAAAGGTCTTTCGGATGCGAGGTCATGAAACGCAGACGTTCGATTTTATCGATATCGTTCGCCATGCTTAATAACTTTGCAAAGCTCGTATCTCCCCCGTCACCGCGGTAAGAATTGACATTTTGCCCTAAGAGCGTTATTTCCTTAAAACCGCCTTCCGCAAGGCTTTCGATTTCTCCAAGTATATCTTGAGAAGCGCGGGAACGCTCCCGACCGCGCACATACGGTACGATGCAGTACGAGCAGAAATTGTTGCACCCGTACATGATGGTAACATTGGTTTGGAAACGCCCGAGCCTGTCGACGGGAAGTCCCTCGGCAATTTCACCATCGCTATCGGTGACGGAGAAACTGCGTGCACCGTTGAGTGCGCTTTCGAGCAGTACCGGAAAACGGTGCAGCTCGTGCGTACCAAATACAATATCGACAAAAGGAAAGCGCTTAAAAAGCTTTTCCGCCACATCCTTTTGCTGCATCATGCATCCGCATACGCCTATTAAAAGCTCTGGTTTCTCGTCCTTACGCTTTTTGAGTGCTCCGATATTGCCGAAAACCCTAAGTTCCGCATGCTCGCGCACGCAGCAGGTATTGAATAAAATAAGATCAGCATCTGACTTACTTTCGGCTTTTTGATAACCGCAGCTTTGCAGCATACCTGCAAGCTTTTCGGCATCGTGATCGTTCATTTGGCAGCCATAGGATTCGATAAAATAGCTTAGTTTTCTATTTAAAACATCGTCATGCAGCCTTAACGCCGCCTCCCGGCTATTTGTAAGTTCCGAACTCGGAACCGGTCTTTGCCCTAACATTAAAGGTACTCCATCCTGTTACTTTAAAAGTATATCCTAATTATATATGCTTCCTTACGCGCGCGCAAGACAGACCCTATTACACGAAAACATAGTAAATTTAAAAGAATTCCCGTTGACAATGCTTTCTCGATGCGGTATATTATTAAGCGTCGCTTCGAGCGAATGCAAACGGGGTGTAGCGCAGTTTGGTAGCGCACGTGCTTTGGGAGCATGGGGCCGGGGGTTCAAATCCCTTCACCCCGACCATTTTAAATGCAAGGCCCCTTGGTCAAGCGGTTAAGACACCGCCCTTTCACGGCGGTAACAGGAGTTCGAGTCTCCTAGGGGTCACCACTTTCCCCCGTTTGGGTTGGATTTCAGGGCCTTTAGCTCAGTTGGTCAGAGCGGTCGGCTCATAACCGATTGGTCCGGGGTTCGAGTCCCTGAAGGCCCACCAATCGCACCTTATCAACTTATTATACGCGGCCCGGTAGTTCAGTTGGTTAGAATGCCAGCCTGTCACGCTGGAGGTCAGGGGTTCGAGCCCCCTCCGGGTCGCCAATTATGCCTCGGTAGCTCAGCTGGTAGAGCAAGGGACTGAAAATCCCTGTGTCGGTGGTTCAACTCCACTCTGAGGCACCAAAATGAAAAATGTTTGCTGGTGTAGCTCAATTGGCAGAGCAGCTGATTTGTAATCAGCAGGTTGCGGGTTCAAGTCCCATCGCCAGCTCCATGAATACTATTTTACGTGGATGGGTTCCCGAG
>JAEWZS010000255.1 GCA_023458355.1 Bacillota bacterium | reverse complement strand
GGGTTTACCCCGCGCCTTTATGCATCTTAATTACATTTCAGCAAAACTGTGCCGAATACAAATCGTAATAGAGGCCCTTCTTCGAGAGAAGCTCTTCATGATTTCCTTGCTCTGCTATTTCGCCGTCGCTTAATACGAGTATCTTATCCGCATTTTGGATGGTTGAAAGCCTGTGCGCGATGATGAAGCAGGTCTTGTTGCGCATGAGTTTTCGCATGGCGGATTGTATTTGCATTTCGGTTCGTGTATCCACATTGGAAGTGGCCTCGTCCAAAATAAGTATTTTTGCGTCCGGGAGCATGGCGCGCGCAATGGTAAGAAGCTGCTTTTGGCCTTGCGAAATGTTAAGTCCCTCGTCGTTTAAAACCGTATCATAACCCTGCGGAAGCTGCATGATGAAATTGTGTATCTTTGCCGCTTTGGCAGCTGCAATTACCTCCGCACGTGTAGCATCCTTTTTGCCATAGGCGATGTTCTCATACACCGTACCTTGAAACAGCCATGTATCCTGTAGCACCATCGCGAAGGATTGACGAAGGCTTTCGCGGGTAACCGAACGTATTTCTTTTCCGTCTATGGAAATGCTTCCGTCGTTGGGGTCGTAAAAGCGCATTAAAAGGTTGATGATGGTGGTTTTACCTGCACCTGTTGGGCCGACAATAGCAACCATTTTGCCGGCGAGCGCATCGAGGTTAAGGTCTTCAACGATAAGTTTATTACTCGTATAGCCGAAATCCACACCATTGACTTCCACATGGCCCATAACATCCGTGAGGGGTTCGGCATTTACTGCGTCGGCTGTTTCAAGAGGCTCGTCGATGATGCGAAACACTCTTTCCGCCGCAGCGAAGGCGGATTGCAGCTCGCCGAAGATATTAGCCGCCTCGTTAATGGGGCCTGAGAACTTTCGCGAGTAAAGCACAAAGCTTGAAAGGTTGCCCAGCGTCAGGCTGCCGTAAAGGTACATGATTGCTCCGAACACGCTAATGAGCGCTAAGGAGAGGTTGTTGATGAAGTTAATGCATGGGCCGTTGATGCTGCCGTAATAATCGGCATTGTAGTACGCGGTCACTGCTTCGTTGTTTTTTTTATCGAAGCGCTCAAGCATAACATCCTGGCGGTTATAAGCGGTAATGGTTTTATGACCGGTAAGGCTTTCCTCCGTGAAGCCGTTGAGTTCTCCGAGCTTAATGGAACGCATTTTAAAAAGGGGTCGTGTTTTTCCCGTGATGTACTTCGTGAGAAAGAAAGACAATGGAACGGTTACCACAAACACCAACAGAAGCAACGGGGATATCTGCACCATCATAATTAGAGAACCTATGACCGTTACGAAACTCGCGCATATTTGAAGAAGGTCTGTAGAGAGAGAGGAGTTTACCGTGTCGATGTCGTAGGTTAGGTGGCTTATGATTTCACCCGTCTGATGCGTATCAAAATAGCTGACCGGCATATCCGCAAGACGTTCGAACACGTCGTTTCGCATTTTGTAAACGACCTTTTGGCTTATGTTGATCATCAATCTCGACAATAGATAGGCAAACCCTGAGGAGACGACATAAAAAGCAGCCATCAACGCGCAGTTGTACAATACGCCGTCAAAATCTACTTTTCCAGCTTCAATTCCTATGGCGTCGACAGCGTAACCCGAAAGAAGCGGACCAATAAGTGCTAATAGATTACTCGCAAGCATCAAGGCAAACGCGAGAAGTACATGCCACTTATACCTATAAAGATAGCTCCACAAGCGGCGCAGCACCCTTTTTGGGTCCGCCGGTTTTTCCACGGGCTTTGTGAAATTAGGCCCTTTGTTCGGTCCTGCCAACGGCGTATCCTCCCATCTGCGAAATGCTGATTTCGCGGTAACTTTCACACGTTTTCATAAGTTCCTCATGCGTGCCGTAGCCTGCCTCTTTGCCCTCTTCAAGTACAAGGATGCGGTCTGCGTGCATGATGGAACTGATACGCTGCGCGACGATGATCTTTGTGCTTTCCCTAAGCTCCTCGCGCAACGCCTTACGTAAAAGAGAGTCTGTCTTATAGTCAAGCGCGCTCGATGAATCGTCCAAAATTAAAATTTCCGGTTTTGCCGCCACGGCGCGTGCGATGAGAATTCTTTGCTTCTGTCCGCCCGAAAGGTTTGCACTCTTAATAGCGAGCATGTGGTCAAGTCCGTCGGGGAGAGTGTCCACGAATTCCTTGGCTTGCGCAATATGAACTGCGGCTTCGATGGTATCTTGACTTAAAGCTCGACCGAAGGATATGTTTTCGGCGATGGAATCGGCAAATAAAATGTCATTTTGAAATACTGCTCCGAATTTGGCACGAAGTGCCTTGAGCTCGTAGGTAGTAAGCTCCTGCCCGTCGATACGGATACTGCCGGAGTCTCTGTCATAAAGACGCATGAGAAGGCGAAGTACTGTGCTTTTTCCGCTTCCCGTAGCACCTATGATGCCAAGCGTTTCACCGTGCTTTAAACGAAAGCTGATGTTTTCAATACTCGGCTCGCGCTTATGATAGGAGAAGGTAACGTTTTCAAAGACGATATGCCAAGGCTCTTTGATCGGTTCTATATATTCCGTTTTATAAAGATCCTCCGGCGCGTCGAGCACCTTTACGATACGCTGTGCGGAGGCAAAGCTTCGGTTATAGATTACAAACATGCGCGTAACGGAAAGCATGGCATTTAGGATAATCGTAAAGTACGATAAGAAAGCGATGATCTTCCCGGGCTGCGTCAATCCCTCGTTCACGCGGTATGCACCAACGATAATAACGGGGATGAGTGCGAGGTTTAACAGCAGGTTCATCATAGGACTCGTGAGTGCTACGGTCTTTGCGGCAGCCTTTTCGTTTTTCACGACCTCACCGTTTACTTCTGCGAAACGCGATTTTTCGTAGCGCGTCTGCGAGAGCGCTTTGATGATGCGTATACCCGTGGTGTTTTCGCGCACCGTGCGCGATAGTTTGTCTACGGATTGCTGCAATGAAGTGTAAAGCGGTATGCTTTTTTTAGATACCGCGTATACGATTATACCGATAATCGGTAATATCGCCACTAGGATGAGCGACATCACCGGCTCGAGCGTCATCGTAACAAGTATGCCGCCAATCAGAAGAATAGGTGCACGCACGCCAAGGCGCTGCATCATACCGAGCATCTGGTGTAGGTTGTAGGTGTCGCTTGTAAGGCGCGACTCGAGCGAAGGTATGGAAAAATTGTCCGATTGTGCACCGGAAAGGTAGGAGATACGCTCATATAGATCATGGCGTATGCGCTCGGTGGTATCACGCGCTACGCGGGAGGCCATGCGGTTGGCGACGATGTTTGTGAGTACGGCTATGATGGCGCAAACGAGCATCACGCCGCCAAATAGCAATATGCGATTGACGTTTTTGGTCGGAACGATGGTGTCAATCGTATATGCGAGCACATAGGGGAGTAATAGGTCCATGATGGTGCCTATGAATTTAATAACAAGCCCCACGCTCATCCGCCCATAGTACGGCTTTAGGTATGCAAATATACGCTTCATGCCTGCCTCGCGTTTTCAATCTTATCCGCGCCGCTTATTTCAACGGCTTTCACCATCACGCGCTCCATCATGGAGCTCAAAAGCTTTCGCTCTTCGGGCGTGAACTGCTCTAAAAGCCCCGCATTCCATTCCCTGAGCACTTCGCGTACGCGCGGATACACGTCAAACGCTTTCTGTGTGGGATATACTTCCAACACGCGCTTGTCAGACTCGCTGACACGGCGCTCTACAAAGCCGTTCTGTTCAAGAATTGCTAGCTGGCGTGTGACGCTGCTCCTGTTTACATAAATGCGAGAAGCCAAGCTCTCTTGCGAGATACCGGGCTCCCTGCAAATGTTCAAAATATAGGGGTGCTGATAACCGTTGAGCCCCTCCGCTTCGAGCTTTTCGCTACGATAAATAGCGGCGCATCGCGTGGTGCGGTCAACAAAACGCATGAGCATTTCCATAGAAAACCTCCCGACGTGGAAAATTGTTGCGCGCGCAACAATATGGGTACAGCATAGCATTGTACCCGTGTGATGTCAACGGTTGGGAAATCTACTTTATGAAGGCTATTTATTCGGAGTTCCGTTTATTCTTCTTACGTGCGCTGCTATATCGTGAATGCTCTGATGAAAGGACATGTTCCAATCCTCTTCGGGTGCAAAACAAATGCCGTAAGCTTCAAAATATGGGCGCAGCTGCTTTACACGGCAAAGGAAATCCGCTTCGTTTTTTAGCTCCGGTATTGTCCAACCTGTTTCTGCAGTCGCTAAAATACGCGGGAATGCGAGGCGGTTCAACCTTTTTTCATCGAGGATGTATTCGCTCCAAAATGTGCACTCCACACCCAAAACATTTGGGATAATTATATTTTTAGGATTGCTTCGATAGGCTTTAAAAAGCGGCGTAATGCCGTAGGGATAGTCGAAATAGCTGTGCATGCAGCCGGAATAGATTGCGGCCCCACCGTTATTCACATGTGCAGCGGTGTTATTCTTGGAGCCCATCCAATATTGCACGAGTACGTAATCAGGAAGCTTTGTACCGTTGAGCGCGTCGTTCCAAACGATAGGGGTCTTATTAAGCTTATGCAGGTGCTCGGAGACGCGGCGCGTAAAATACCCCTGCAATTCGGTTTCATTTTTAAGGCCATGCTCTTTTTTACGGCATTGGCAATCCGTACAGGAACGCCATTGTCCTTTTTTTACCTCGTCACCGCCTATGTGAAAGCGCTTGTCGGGGAATAGTTCACTAAGCTCGTCGATAAGTGCAAACACAAACTCGTACACGCTTTCTTTACCGACGCAGAGGACATCGTCAAAAATGCCGCCGCGCGTTTTTACTTGAACACTTCCCCCGGAGCAGGAAAGCTCCGGATATGCAGCAAGGATGGCTGAAACATGGCCGGGCAGGTCGATTTCGGGGATTACCGAAATATGACGCTCTGTGCAATAATTCACCACATGGCGGATATCCGCTTTGGTGTAATAGCCGCCATATTCTCCTGAAGTTAAACCATCAAAACTACCGGAAGGGCGAACGGAGCCGATGCTTGTAAGCTTTGTGAAGCGTTCGCTTTTAAAACGAAAGCCTTGGTCGTCGCTTAAATGCCAATGAAACACATTGAGCTTGAGTGCCGCAGCTGCGTCAATCATGCGTTCGAGCACATCGACGGGGAAAAAGTGCCGCGCGCAGTCGATCATGAAGCCGCGATAAGGGTGATTGGGTGCGTCCGCAATCTCACAGCAGGGGATTGCCGGCATGGAAAACATAAGCTCCTTAAGCGTCTTTTGTGCGTAGAAAAAGCCCGCAGCCGAGGATGCGTATACGCGCACACCGTCCTTTTTTATGACGAGCCTAAAAGCTTCGTATATGAGTTGGGGATCGTCGTGCTCTTCTGTGTGTGCGAGTGCGTCAGCCGTTATCTCACCTTCGTGAAAAACGATGCTGTTCGGCAGCGGTAAGATGGGCGGTTGCATGTTTTTAACCCCCGAACTCCTGTTTTATCAAAGGAAAAGTTTACAAATGGTCAACCATTATTTTATAGTACCATTATATAATAAAGCAAATGAAAACAGCTAATAACGCTGTAACAATGGTGAGGGTATATGAAAGTAAAAAAGTTTACCGTACTTCTTTTGGCTGTGTGCCTATTTGCATCCGGCTGCGTGCCGACTGACGTAACCCAACAGCCGCCGACGCCGGCACCGATTGAAACACCTGCAACCGTCAATACACCTGCACCCGTTGACATGGAAGCCCCGGGTGAAACCGTTCAATATTCGGTTATGGAAACGGATACGCTGTTTGAAGCTGATGTGGACGGCGATGGGGCTTTGGAAACGCTTCTTTTTACCGCGGAAGAGGATGAGGATTCCATATTCGGAACCTCTCTTTATCTCACGGTAACAAAGGGTGGAGCTGAACAGAAAATAAAGGTATCGCCTGCTGCATTCCATTGTGCTTACTACATGGAAGCGGGTAATAAAAGAGGGATAGCGGTTACCGGTTCATATGAAAACGACTATATGCAAACGAGTATCCTCGCGTTTGAAGGCACGAACGTTAAGGAGCTTTCCGTCACGGACGGCGGAATCATGAGCGTTGAGGGAAGCACAGTGGTGCTTAATGATGTGCTTTTCGCGCTTGGCACATGGGCCGTGGAGATCGAGTATGTCATGACACCCGATCTTGAACTTATACCCGCAGAAGGTAAGGAGTGGACGATTTACGGCTGCGACAACCCACTTACCGTAAAAAAGGAACTCCCTGTTGAGTTCGAGACCGATGCATGCACCTATGGGCCGGAAACGCTGCCCATCGGTACGCAAATATGGCTCGTCTTCGGCGATGGTGAAAGCTTTGTGCGCTTTACGACGGAAGACGGAAGGATCGGTAGGCTTTTCTATACGATGGTGGACGGCAACGCTTTGCTCGTAGACGGCACGCCGGAAACGGATTGGTTGGACGGAATCGTGTACGCCGGATAAAGGTTTACTGTTAGTTAAACAGCCGTTTCGCTTTACGAAACGGCTGTTTCTGTGTGCGTTTTCCTTTTATGAGCATTCTCTTTTTCGGAATTTGAGTAAAACCATGTTGCCTGCGGATATAATTGCACTCACGAGCAGGCAAAGCCAAAAGCTGTTGAGGTTGACGGTGGGGATAATTGCATCCGACAGCGCCACCATAGCGGCACCCACAAACAGACTCGCGATACCAAACGTGATTAGGGAGAAGGGAAGTGCGAGAAGCTGCAAAATGGGCAGAAGGAGTAAATTTAATAACCAAAGCACAACAGCCGTGGCGGCGATAGCGGGGATGCCTCCCTGCACGGTGACGAAATCGCCAAAGCCGTAATAAGCTACAAGCAAAGCTGCAAAGCAGATCAGCCATTTCACGATGAGTTTCATATCGATTCCTTTCAGCGCGTTATAACGCGCACGCGTACGGTCTCGTCCGCTTCCCGTACGTCAACATCCACAAAGTCGGTAGGGCCTGTTTCAAAGCAAAGCTCCATCGCAAACTCTTTTAGAAAGCGCATAAGAGCCCATACGAGCTTTGTGCTGTGTTTTGCATTCCTGTTGTTGATAAAGGGGGAGGCTAGGAGCACAAAATCCTCCGCCATATCCACAAACATAAGCAGGACCGGCATAGGGAATGCAAGCCATAAACGAAATCCGCGTTGCTTTTTATCTTTTGCATAGCCCTCGTGCGGTACAGCCTCAAGTGCTCGGTTCTTTTTTACTCTGACACTTACGATAAATGCCGAGATGGTATTACTCCACATAGACGCGCACCTTGGCCTTGTCGTTTTCGCCTTCGTCCACGTCGATGTTGATCATGTCCTCATCAAGTCCGCTTTCGCTCAGCTCTGCGACCTGCGCTAAGATCGCCTCGATGTCTACACCATCCGCCATGAGCGTTGCTTTTGTATCGCCCGGAATAGCCTTAGATGCAATGGGACCAAGCGCCTTAATGAGCGAGAGGGGGATGGAGACGTTAACCTTGGCGTTGGAGTGCCTGCCTTCGTCGCCCTCCTTACGCTCGATGGCATCCACGAGGATACGGAGCTTTTTAGGCTTGCGGCCGCGGTTGTCCTTAAGCGTGACGTTTTCTGCCGCGAGGGCTGTGTCTGGCGCAACCACGGCAGAAAGGAGCTTTTCGGCTTCGTCCACCGTAATAACGCCGTTTTTAAGCATTTCAAGGATTTTCGTGCGTTCGGTCGCGTTCATAGATACATCCTCCTGATCAATTTCTAAATTTATGCTTCGCCGCGAAGCAGCTTAGCGGCTTCGTCTACACTGATGAGCTTTTTCTCGAGCATGTCGAGAATCTCCATGCGGTCCGGGCGGGAAACCGTTTCCTGCGGAAAGAGCGATGCGAGAAGATCATCCAAAAGCCCCTTTACGGTAGGGTAGGAGAGGGAAAGCACGCGTTCCGCTTCCTTGATGTTGCCGCGGCATTTCAAAAAGGTTTCCATAAATACGCGCTGTTTTTCGTTTAGTGCACAATACTTACATGGCGCGAAGCTGCCGTTAAGCTCCGTTTGGCAGTTTGCGCAGGTCAGCCGCGTTACCATTAGCTCTCCGCCGCAAACGGAACATTTGGATGGGATCGGGTATGCCATAGGAGTACTCCTTTCTCTTATGCAACCATTATATTCTAATTATCAATAATGTCAACAATAATATTAATAATATCAAGATATATTATTAAAAAAATTAAGTTTAAAGCCAAAGTTTATGAAATGCCTCTTATTGATGATAAACTGTAAGAAAGATGGTATTATTTAGGAAGGGCAATGCGGATGGTGCGTTAGGGTTTTTCGGCAAATTAGATTAAGAACAGAGGAAATGCAGAATGGACACAATTAAAATACTTCAAGCACAAATGCGTATTTCGCCGGACAAACCAAGTATTTTGCAGCAACTTTACGATATTTTCAGAGAAGCTAAGGCGCGAAAGGCGGACATGATTACGCTGCCCGAAATGTTTTGCTGCCCCTATGAAGCCGCAAACTTCCCCCTGTATGCAGAACCGGAAGACGGTGATATCTTAAAAGCATGTGCAGAGTTGTCCAAGCAGCATAAAATCTATCTTTCCGCGGGCTCTGTGCCGGAATTGGGCGAAGCCGGTAAAGTTTATAACACCGCCTATGTGTTTGATCGTAATGGAGAAAAGATCGCCAAGCATCGAAAAATGCACCTATTTGATATTTCCGTAACCGGGGGACAGACATTTCGGGAATCCGATACGCTCAGTGCCGGAAATGATGTAACAACATTTGAAACAGAATTCGGAACTATGGGGCTATGCGTTTGTTATGATTTCCGCTTTCCTGAATTAGGAAGATTGATGGCATTAAAAGGAGCGCAGTTGGTATTTGTCCCCGCAGCGTTTAATTGGACTACAGGCCCGGCTCATTGGGAACTCACATTTCGTGCACAAGCAATGTTCAATCAATTCTTTGCAGTAGGCACATCGTCTGCTTTTGATGCCAATGCATCTTACCACGCATGGGGCCACAGCATCGCAGTGGATCCTTGGGGTACAGTGCTTGCACAAATGGATGAAAAAGCCGGGTTTCAGTTTGTGGAACTAGACCTCTCAAGAACAAAGCAAATTCGCCAACAGCTCCCTTTGTTGCAGCATAGGCGCACAGATATTTACACATTAAAGGAAAAAGAATTATAATTTATAAAAACGGGGGATATTTATGGAGCACAGCGCAAACGAGGAGCTGCTCTCTAAAGTCGGCAGTATGCAGCAGCTCGCCTATATCCGACCGATACGGTATCAGGAAGGGCGTGCTAAAGAAATGCATGCTTTCGAGGTGAAAAGCGGAAATCTCAGGTTCACCGCGCTTGCCGATAAATGCCTCGATATCGCTGAGCTTAGCTATCGCGGCCTCAACATTGGCTTCCTTTCAAAACCGGGTCTTATAGGGCCTTCGGATACGTGGGGGAGTGAGGGGCAGCGAAGCATCATGGGCGGCTTTTTGTTCACGGCGGGGCTTGATAACATATGTGCACCTTGCGTTGATGATGATAAAGAGTACCCTGTGCATGGGCATATGCGCACAACACCCGGCGAGCACCTTTGTTCGGATGCATTTTGGGAAAACGGTGCTTATCATTTGCGGCTTTCCGGCGAGATGCGCGAAGCGGAGCTTTTTGGCGAAAACATTACCCTACGCCGCAGCATTGAAACTGTCTACGGATCAAACAGTATACTTCTTACAGATACCATAACAAACGAAGGCTTTAGCTCTCAACCTGCAATGCTTTTGTATCATTTTAACTTCGGATATCCGTTTCTCAATGAGGATACCCGCTTATGTTTGCCTGCAAAATCCAGCACACCGCGAGACGATGCTGCAGCTGATGGGCTATTACATTGGCACACCATGGGGCCGCCTAAAACGAATGCACCCGAACAGGTATTTATCCATGAAATGGAGGCGGATGCGAACGGAGAAGTCTCAGCAGCAATTTACAGCCCAAAGCAGGGACTTCGGGTGAAGCTACACTACGATAAAAAACAGCTCCCGTATTTTATGCAATGGAAATCCGCTGCGTCGGGCGACTATGTAATGGGGCTTGAGCCTGCTAACGCCATCGTATACGGGCGGCTTTATCAAAAAGAGCATGGAGGACTGCCTATGCTCGAGCCTCATGAGCGCAAGAGTATATCCATACGCATCACCATAGAAGAGGATGATTTAAGGGGGTAATTATTAATGAAAAGGTCTGAAATAAACCGGGCACTTCGAGAACTAGAAGAAATGGCTTCTAAATATCGTTTTGCACTGCCACCTTTTTGCCAATTTACCCCGGAACAGTGGCGCAACAAGGGGCACGAGTACGATGAGATACGCGACAACATGCTGGGCTTCGATATAACGGACTATGGCCTCGGCCGCTTTGACGAAGTAGGCTTTTCCCTCATCACATTGCGAAACGGCAACTTAAAGATGCGGGATACATATCAAAAAACCTATGCGGAAAAACTGCTTTATCTCAAAGAGGGGCAGTATTCTCCCAACCACTTCCATTGGAACAAGATGGAAGATATTATAAACCGCGGCGGTGGCAACCTTCTTATCCGCGTATACAATTCTACGCCCGAGGAGGAGCTTGACCGCGCGGGTGATGTTACGCTCCATATGGACGGTGTTTGCCGCACTGTGCCTGCTGGAACACAGGTGAAGCTCGAACCGGGAATGAGTATTTCCATCCAACCTTATTTATATCACGATTTCGAGGTGGAACCGGGTACGGGGCCGGTGCTCATCGGCGAAGTGAGCCAATGTAATGACGACAATACGGATAACCGCTTTTATGAGCCCATAGGCCGTTTCCCGGCGATCGAGGAGGATGCACCTCCCTATCGTCTGCTCTGCAACGAGTATCCGCCTGCGGCGGATTGAGGAGAGCTAGAGATGGACATTATTGCGCTTGGCGAATTACTCATTGACTTCGTGCAAACGGGAGAAACCGCACAGGGTGCACCTTTGATGGCTGCTAACCCCGGCGGCGCACCGCTCAACTACCTTGGAGCGCTTACACGCTATGGGAAAAGCTGCGGTATGGTGGGCATGGTCGGCACGGATGCTTTTGGAAGCCAACTTCAAAAAACGCTTAAAGCACATGATATTGCCTTTCTCGGAGGCGAAACGAAGGATGCATTTACCACCCTTGCTTTTGTATCGCTTGATGAGCATGGTGAGCGTTTTTTTTCCTTTGCGCGTAAACCCGGGGCTGATACCTGCATTAAAACTGCGGATATACCGTTTACAGAAATTAAAAATGCTCGCGTCTTCCATTTCGGTACGCTTTCTCTTACGCACGAACCCGCACGAAGCGCTACCATGGAGGCTGTGCGCTATGCAAAGAATAATGGGGTGCTTATAACATTCGACCCCAATTATCGCGCAATGCTCTGGGAAAACCCCGATGCGGCACGAGAGGCCATGCTATGGGGATTTGCTCAATCGGATATCGTCAAGGCCGGGGCTGACGAGTGGGAGCTGGCCTATAAAATTCCTGCACGGCAGGCTGCAAATAACCTTATAAAAAACGGGGCAAAGCTTGCCTTTGTCACCATGGGTTCGGATGGCTGCTTTTTTACAAACGGACACATAGAGAGTTTCGTTCCTGCTTATAAAGTCAATGCGAGGGACACTACCGGTGCCGGGGATATTTTCTTTGGTGCAGTTATGAGCCGTATACTCTCGTTTAGCGTAACTGTCGAAGAACTGAGCAAAGACGAGCTTCTTTATGCTGCGCGTTTTGGTGCGGCAGCCGCAGCGCTCTCAGCTTGTTTACCGGGCGGGCTTCCAAGCATCGTGGATGAAGCGATGGTATTTGGGCTAATGGAGGAATAGGCTTCTTCTTGATTTGTTTTGTGCAAGGAAGCAGAAAGTTTTGAAACACTATACATGCTAAGTGTGGGGAACTTGACGAGGACAAACCTGATTCAACGTGTTGACCGTACCGCCCGTTTTAGGGCTGTTTTGTCGGTATGGGTTACCTGTGATATGTTGGAGAACCCGCCAAAAAACACGAAAAAAACCATGGAATAAATTGATGTAATACCTTTGTAGATGGGCGAAAAATCGGTTTTTTCGCCCGTTTTCGTTCGGATAAAATACCTTCCTTGCGGCAATGCTAGAGTCTAAGCACAGCCGAAAAGGGGAGGGGATTTTTCTTGTATACGAACAAAGTCGAAATATGCGGCCTCGATACGGCAAAGCTGCCGATGATGACGCATAAACGCAGCCAGGAGCTTCTTCTGAAGGTTAAAGCCGGCGATTTGGAGGCGCGCGAGGAGTTTATTCGAGAAAACCTTCGCCTGGTTTTAAGTGTTATTCAGCGTTTTTCAAACCGCGGCGAGCAAATGGATGATCTGTTTCAGGTGGGTTGTATTGGCCTCATTAAGGCTTTGGATAACTTTGACCTTTCTCACAACGTACGCTTTTCAACCTATGCCGTACCGATGATCATCGGTGAGCTAAGGAGACATTTACGAGACAATAATCCACTTCGCGTAAGTCGCTCGCTTCGCGATACTGCTTATAAAGCTCTGCAGATGCGAACGAGGCTTGCAGAGGAGAATGCGCGCGAGCCGCATATTTCAGAGGTAGCTAAAGCGCTTGGATTGCCTGAGGAGGATGTCGTGTTCGCGCTCGATGCTATTCAAGACCCCGTTTCGTTGTTTGAGCCGATTTACCATGACGACGGAGATGCCATTTATGTGATGGATCAGGTAAAGGATGATTCCTGCTCCGACGATTTATGGCTTGACCGCATCAGCATCGAGGGCGGGCTCAGCCATTTAACGGAGCGAGAAAAACGCATCATAGAGCTTCGCTTCTTCCACGGAAAAACACAGATGGAAGTTGCCGAGGAGATCAATATAAGCCAGGCGCAGGTTTCGCGGCTCGAAAAAAGCGCTTTGAAGCATATGCGAAAACACGTTTAGATTTTAATCCGCCGCAATTGTTATCGTTTCCGGCATGCGCTTACACTTTAGCGTATGCCGGATTTTCTAAAAGCAAAGCAATACATAGTTTGCTTCTATGGGCTGTTCTAAGGATATGTAAAAGGCTTTTTTACCTGCATCCCGCATACACATCTAAATAGGTTTGTATGGGGGAAGTTGTTATGGGCAGAAAAATAAGATTAAAGCGGAAAATTATCGAGGCACTCGATATACCGATGGAGACAATGCTCGATGTACCGCGGCTTACTATACTCGGTACGGAACGGGTATTGGTGGAAAATCATAAAGGGATTTACGAATACTTTCCGAACTTTGCAAGGCTTCAGACGGGAAGCGGCATGCTCAGAGTTGTTGGAGAGAATCTTTCCATTGAGGAACTGAGCGCGGAAAGACTATTGGTAAGCGGCAAAATTGTGTCTGTAGAATATGAAAACAAAGTGTAAATTCAGCGGTTTTGGGCCGATACCGCGTGGGCTTGGGGGACGGCGATGCGGCGTGGTATATGGAATTCTTTAACTGGATATGTTATCATACAACTGGACGGTTTATCGCTCGAACGCTTTCTTAACCTTGCTTTATCTCGCGGAATAAAGATTTGGGATGTGAAGCGCAAGAATACCTCGTCCATGACGGCATGCGTCAGCATGGAGGGCTTTTATGCCTTGCATAAGCTTAGGCGCACGCAGCGTTGCCGTATACGCATTTTGGAAAAGCACGGCATTGTTGTATCTCTTTTGCCTTTGCGATTTCGCAAGGTGCTCCTGCTCGGCTGGGTGGTGGTTTTAGCTGCACTCCTTGGGGCATCGCGCTTTGTTTGGTTTGTATCCGTATCGGGCTGCGACGTGGTGGATGAGCGAGAAATCATCGCAACGCTCGAAGGCATGGATATACATCCCGGCACCCCACGATCCGAAGTGCGCACCCCTGAGCTTAACCGAGCCGTGATGGCTTCGGACGCCCGTATAGCTTGGGCAGGCACCGAGTTAGACGGAGTCATATTAAAGGTAAATGTGCGTGAGGCGGCAAACATGCCGCAGGTGGTTGAAACAGAACCATACGCAAGCATTTACGCTGCGGAAGAAGGTATTATAAGCCGTATCGTTACGTTTAGCGGAAGCCCTAAGGTGCGCGTAGGCGATGCCGTAAAAAAAGGTGATTTGCTCATAAGCGCCGATATGGCGGCCGAAGGCGCTGCGCCAAACTACGTACGTGCGCATGGTGAGGTGATTGCGCAGGTCCATTACCGCTTTACCTATACCGCGGGGCCTAACATGGAAAAACCCGTTCGAACGGGCAATTCTTTTACCTACACAGGCATAAACCTGTTCGGGTTACGGCTTTTTGAACCGGAAAGCCCGTATGCGATGAGCGAAGCAGAGACAATTTCTTCATCGATGTTTAACAACCTTTTCCTGCCTGTAAGGATTGAAAGCCGCATGTGTTACGAACTTGCATCAGGATCGGCGCCGGCTACCTACGAGGAGCTTGAATCCTACGCGGTATATATGGCACATCAGGAGCTGATGGATAAGCTGCCGAGAGATGGGAAAATTCTTTCGAAAAAGACCATTATAAATAGACAGGAATCCGGTTCGGTGCAGGCAGTTATCGATGTGACGATGGAACAAAGCATCGCGTGGATTCAGTAAATTTGAAACGATGAGGTTCTTAAGACAACTGTATGGATCAATTTTTTGACCCCCCCGCTGAGGCGCTTTGTGATTGCAGCGAACCGGCGCATAGGCTTGTCCCTCTGGGCTCTATGGACGAAGCGATAAAGCTCTTCGGCGTATTCGACGAAAACCTCAAAATTATCGAGGATGAAACAGGTGCGCGTATTCGTTCCGAAGCCGAGAGTATATGTGTGAGCGGCGGTATCGCACAAACGGAGCTTGCAGCTACCGTTTTGGACAAGCTGCTTAAAGTTTTACGGCGCGGCGAGAGCATCGACCGAAGCCGCATACGCTACGCGATAGACCTCGCGAAGGAGGGAAATGCGGAGCTTATTACAGAGCTTGTGGACGATGTGGTGGCCTTCACCAACAAAGGAAGGCAGATCAAGTGCAAAACGCTCGGCCAGAAAAAGTATGTTTCCGCCCTTAAGCATAACACCCTTGTTTTTGGCGTAGGGCCCGCAGGTACGGGTAAAACCTACCTAGCGGTGGCGATGGCGGTGCTGGCATTAAAAAACAAGGATGTCGATACGATTATCCTTACCCGTCCTGCAGTGGAGGCGGGCGAAAAGCTGGGCTTTTTACCGGGCGATCTGCAAAACAAGGTAGACCCGTATCTTCGGCCGCTTTACGATGCACTTAACGATTTTTTGGGCAGCGAGTCGTTCAGAAACCTTACCGAGCGCGGGGCCATCGAAGTTGCACCCCTTGCTTACATGCGCGGGCGCACGCTCAATGACGCCTACATCATTTTAGATGAGGCGCAAAACTGTACCGTCGAGCAGATGAAGATGTTTCTCACACGCTTCGGCGAGGGCTCGCGCGTTGTGGTGACGGGGGATATCACCCAAATCGATCTCCCTCGCGAGAGGAAGAGCGGCCTTGTGCATGCGCTCGATGTATTAAGAGGCACCGAGGGTATTGCACAGGTGTTTTTAACGCATAAGGACGTTGTACGCCACGAGATGGTGCAGCGCATTATAAAGGCTTACGAAAAGGCAGAACACCATTTCCATTCTTGATAAGTGAAAGGGGGAGAGCATGGCAGGCAACGAAAAAAGATTCCGCATACCGTACAGGTACGTTCGCTATTTTTCTGCGGCGCTTCTTGCTGCTTCCTTCCTTGTCATGTACGTCATAGCGGTGTTGGAGCTTACGCCCATACGCTATGAGTTATCCGTTGGTTCCACAGCACCCGAAACCATATATGCCACGCGCGATGTGAGAGACGATGCGGCAACCGAAGCGCTCCGCGCGCTTGCACGACGCAATACGCCTGAGGTATACCGCATCGACGCAGATAAGGTTGCCTCCTTGAAAGAAGCCTCAAGCTCCTTCTTTGATGCACTAAGCTCCTTACGCACGGAGGCAAAAAGCCTCGTGATCGATGCGGGCGGCAATGTCGCCGATATGACCGATGCGAAAGATTGGGAACGGTATCTAACCGCCGAGCAGGTAAACGCGTATTTACAGAAAACCAATCCGAAGCTAACGAAGGATTTGCTGTATGCGGCACTTGCCGCGACCGATACGGATATATCCTTTTTGAAGGATATCGTCCTCCCTAAGTTGAATACGGCGTTGAGTGCAGGGTTGAATGAGAATTCACTCGAATCTGTTAGAGCCAAGAGTAAGCTCGAACTTGCAGGAGCAATGCGCATTTCCGATGCAATCAAGGCCATCGGGGAAAGCATAATCGACGCCTATATGCAACCTACGTATCTGATTGACGAGCCTGCCACTCTCGCTGCGCAGGAGGAAAGTGCGGAACGTATTGCTGACGTTACCGTGAAAAAAGGCGAGGTTTTGGTAAGCGAAGGTACGATTCTCACAGACTCACAAATCGCAATGCTCCAAAAACTTGGGCTTGTGCGCCAGGCGGAAAACGATGTTACCATGCAGATTGGCATCGGGGTCTATATGTTCGTAGCGTATGCGGTGTTTGCAGCTTATCTATTCGTACTTCACGATGAAATACTCGTCAATATCAAAAGTTCGCTCATTCTTGCAGCGTTCTTATCGCTCACGGCACTCATCAGCTGGGCGGTTAGCGGCATAAACACGCATATGACCATCGTGCTTCTTGCAGTGATGCTCGCATCGCTTTTGGTATCTGAAAGCGCAGGGTTCGCCGTGGCGGTAGTCACAGCGCTGTTTTCAGGCATAATGGCATGCGGCGACGGTACACCGCTTTTCAGCTTTGAATTTGTTCTCATGCTCCTATCCACGCTTGCTTCGGGCATCGTTACGGTGCTTTCGCTTCGTAAAACGCATAACCGAGGTGCCATCATCGCAGCCGGTTCGATGGGCGGTGTGGCGGCAGCAGCCGTTACGGCAGCACTCCATCTCGCAGTAGGTAACCCGTATACAGTGCTGCTCGCGGATATGGGGTGGAGCCTTGGTAGCGCCATGCTCAGCGCCATGTTGGTGGTGGGTTCGCTTTCGATATGGGAAAATCTGTTTGACGTAGCGACGGCCGCGCGGCTCAATGAGCTTTTAAGCACCTCACAGCCGCTATTAAAGCAACTCATGCAGGAGGCACCGGGCACCTATCAACATTCCATGCTCGTTGCATCACTTGCGGAGGCAGCTGCAGAAAAAATAGGCGCAAACAGCCTTTTAGCGCGCGTAGGTGCTGTTTACCATGATGTTGGTAAACTTAAACGACCTTTGTATTTCAAGGAAAATCAAAAGCCCAACGAGAACATACATGATACGCTTGCTCCAAATGAAAGTGCTGCGGCAATTATCTCACACCAAAAAGACAGCGTAGCGCTCCTCGTAAAACATAAGCTCCCCTCAGCGGTAATCCGCATCGCTGCGGAGCATCACGGCAATGCGCTTATGACCTACTTTTACCAAAAAGCACTTGATGAAGGCGGAAGGCCGAACCATAAGCTTTTTCGCTATCCCGGCAACAAACCGAGCACCAAAGAAAGCGCTATCGTAATGCTTGCAGACTCCTGCGAAGCCGCCGTGCGCTCGCTCGGCAGCGAAACTACGCGTGAGGAGCGGGAGCAAATGGTGCACCGCATCATCACCCATAAAATAAGCGATTCAGATAGCCTGTTGGCAAACGCACCCGTTACGCTAAGTGATCTTTCCGCCATAGAAGCAAGCTTTTTAAAGACCTTTAACGGCATTATGCATGACAGGGTGGAATATCCGACTTTAGAACAGAAAGGAAATCGGGTGTGATCGACGTAATCGTGAACTATGAGGGGCTTAAAACGGAAATCCCAGCGATCGTTCAAAATGCCGTGGCAGCAGCACTTAAACACGAGAATGCTGCAGGCGATATCAATATTGTTCTTACGGACGATGTTGAGATTCAAACACTGAATAAAAACTTTCGTAATATCGATGCTACGACCGATGTGCTGAGCTTTCCCGCCAACGAAGGAACGCAAATAGAGACTATTCCGGACGGATCCTTGGGCGATATAGCTATCTCCTGTGCACGCGCTTACATACAGGCGGAGGAGTACGGACATTCACCTGAGCGGGAATTTGCTTTTCTCGCGGTGCACGGTACGCTTCACATACTGGGTTATGACCATTTAAACCGGGAGGATGCAAATAAAATGTATGCCCTCCAGGAAATAATTCTAAATGATATGGGGTTAAAACGATGATACAGATTCATGATTTTGAAATCAAGAGTATGCTCCGCATGGCGAACGACGCAAAAGAAAGAGCATATGTGCCCTACTCCAAATTTCGTGTAGGTGCATGTCTCAAAACCGCCTCCGGCGCATATTATCTCGGCTGCAACATAGAAAACGCAGCCTATTCGCCCACCAACTGCGCGGAGCGCACCGCAATTTTCAAGGCCGTTTACGACGGCGAACGCAAATTTGAGGCAATCGCAATCGTTTGGGATGGTGAGGGTTTCGCTTCGCCCTGCGGCGTTTGCCGCCAGGTGCTTGCGGAGTTTTGCGATGCTGATCTGCCTGTGATCTGTGCCGATAGGAGCGGCCAGTACCGCGTGGTGCCATTCGGTGAGCTTTTACCGGCACCGTTTACACCTGCGGATTTGAATGCATGAACACACAATATCGTTCGGGTTTTATTTCCATTGTGGGCTCGCCAAATGTGGGTAAGAGCACGCTTTTGAACCGCTTTGTCGGTCAGAAGGTCTCTATCGTAAGCGAGCGAGCACAGACCACCCGCAACCGCGTGATGGGCGTGTTTTCGCGACCGGGCTACCAAATCGTGTTTCTTGATACGCCGGGTGTTACCGTACCCAAAAACAAGCTTGGGGAATACATGGTCAAGGTTGCATACGATTCGCTCAGCGAAGTGGAAGCCGTTTTGTTCGTTGTGGACGCGCAGCGCGGCGTTGGGCCGAAGGACGAGCTTTTAATGCAGCGCTTAAAAGAAGTGAAAGCGCCCGTAATAGCTGCCGTCAACAAAATTGACCTTGTATCGCTGGGTGATGCGGATGAGGCGGAAGAAAAGCTTCGAGCTTCCAATATTTTCGAGGACGTTCTCCGTATATCAGCTGCAGAGGGCAGGGGCTTAGATGCGCTTGAACAAAAGCTTTGCACCTACCTTACGGAAGGCCCGCAGTATTTTCCCGACGATATGGTTACAGATCAGCCCGAACGCGTACTTGTTGCGGAGCTTATTCGCGAACGTGCGCTCAAGCTTTTGAAGGAAGAGGTACCGCACGGGCTTGGTGTGAGCGTGGATAAAATGGAAAAGCGCGAAGACGTTGAGCTAATGGATGTTTGGGCTACCATCTACTGCGAGCGTGAGGGGCATAAGGGAATCCTAATCGGCAAAGGTGGCAGCATGCTCAAAAGAATCGGCTCCGAAGCCCGAGCGCAAATAGAGCCCATGCTCGGCGAGCGCGTCAATCTGCAGCTTTGGGTGAAGGTACGTGAAAACTGGCGTAATAGTGCCTCCGCGATGCGGGATTTAGGGTATGAACCGTAAAAGAATATAAGATTTAAAGCGGCTTCTGAGTTATTCTGAGGCCGCTTTTTGTATACGAAAAAAGCATCCTCGTATAATGCGAGGATGCTTTCATGTCGATATGGTTCCGTGTCTTACCCAATCTTCTCGATTCGTATCCCGCCGCTTACGCTGTTGAAGGTAAATGCGGCAGAACCGTCCCCGTAAACAGCCTTATTATCGGAGGTGGTGACAGGGAAGTCGCAGGAGAAGCCGCCGGAAACCGAATTATAACGCGCTGTGAAGCCGTTGTTTTCGGGAATTACGAGCGTGCTTGAGCCAGATACGGAGTCCACATCTACCTTGGAGGGGCAAACGCTGCTCGTGATACTGACAGAGCCTGATACGGTATCGGTGGATACTGAATTGAAGCGTCCATCAAGCCGTATCGTACCGGAGACGGTGCCGGCTTTTACGCTGTCGGCCGTGCAGGCGTTCACTTCGATTTCACCTGAGGTGGTATCGAATGTAAGCGTATCTGCTTCAATGGTATCAGCGTTTACGGTGCCTGAGACCGTGTCAAAGCGCAGTTTACCGCCGCGTATATCGCTTACGCTGATTTCTGCAGAAACCGCGTCGATCGCGAGCTCTGAGATTTTCCCTGCGAGGGCTTTTGGTACGAGCACTTCGAGGGTTTTGCCGTCTCTCCACCAGCTATCGTTGTCCCAGCTGATGTTGATATTGCAATACTGGATGATAAGCGTGCTGTCGTCAACCGCGTAGCGAAGCGCGTATTTTTCGGGTATGCCTCCCGTGGCATTTTCGCTAAACGCTATGACATTACCGTCGTAAGGCGTGACGCGTACGATACCGTCCACCCAATCTATGAGTATTGTGTCGATAGAGCCTAAGTTTACTTCGTAGCTGTTGTCGGATGAGTATTCGCCCATTGTGCCCTTTAGCGGGGTAAATCCGTTAATCTGGTTAAAGCTCCTTGTAACGCAGCCGATGGGGAAGATGTTGAAAGAGAAGCCGGGGCCTCCACCCTTGGTTATTCCCCAGAGGAGCACACCTACAAGCACACAGGCGATTATGATCCAGCAGACGATTCGAATTATTGCAGATGTTTTCATACTAAATTCCTCACTTTTTTAATTGGAATACGGCGCGCACAATCTGCTCTGCAGCTACGCCGATCAAAAAGATTATCCAGGAGATACCTCGCTGCGATTATCCTTGGTGGATTTCCATTCCTTAAACTCCTCTACCATGGTATCCTCCGTCTTGCGATACTTGGGCTTAGTCATTGCAATGTAGATAATGAGCCCTGTTGCGACGGCGACCATAAGCAGCATGAGCATAAGGCCCAAAATGTCGTTGCCCATCTCGGATAATGCGATCATAGGTATGATCGATACGATGTAGAGCATGACCGCAAACGCTGTGAGGCCTGCGTAAAGGTTCTTTTTCTTCTGTTCCTCCGGTGTAAGGGGAGCCATAGGCTCGCTCAAACCGGCAATCAGTTCACTCGTATCGCCGATGCTGCTTACGGCGATGTTGTAGGCAACCTCCTCCGGTTTACCCTCGTCGCAGAGCCCATGATATTTCTCAACGAGGTTTTGAATCATTTCTTCTTTGAGCTCATAGGCTTTGCGGGTCTTGGGTGCCTGCTCAAAGAGTGCTTCCACATAGGCGCGAAGCTTTGCTTCCATACTTAAATACCCTCCAAATAAATCAGTTTATCGATCAGAGCGCGGGCGTTTTCCCAATCCTTTATGAGCCCCAAATAGGTTTGTCGCCCAAGCTCCGTGATGGCATAATATCTGCGTCGGGCTCCGGTGCTTTCGTCTCCCCAGTACGAGGTGATACAGCCGTTTTGCTCGAGCCGCCTTACTGCGGTGTACAATGTCGCTTCTTTAAATTCGTACAAGCCCTGTGTCTTTTTTTGTATTTCGCGGTTAATCTCATATCCGTAGCTATCATTCTTATATAAATTCGCAAGGATGATGGTATCCGTATGCCCGCGAATCAAATCGCCTGCAATCGACAATCATAACACTCCTTTCAGAAGTATTTCACGTGAACAAATACAATATAAAACGGTATACCTCGTATGTCAAGGTATATTTTTAAAATATATAAATTATTTTTTAAAGTATATTAGCAGTAACATAAAGCGGCCGGTTATTAGGCCGCGCCGCTTTATGTTCCATGAGCCGATATGGTATAATCTAGAGTATTACTTTTTGAGCTCCTCCGTTTCTTCGCGCTGCTTAACTGCGCGGTAAGTCAAATATGCGCCGATCTTTCCCGTGTTGGAGAAACGGTTCCAAAGCGCATCTGCACCCGTGGTGGAAGACAGGACTTTTTTCATAAAAAATGCTGCTCCTTCTATTGACTTGTATCCTTAGTATCCTCGGGGCGGCGTCTTTCCATAGCTTGCAAATCATGGGAGACGAAATTTTAAGGTAAGGGGAATTGAAGCCCTATGGCATTAAGCACAGTGAACGGCATTGTTGTGCGGTATGCAAACTACCGCGATAACGACCGGATACTCGACATACTTACGGCAGAGATGGGGCTTGTTTCAGCTGCTGCACGCGGCTGCAGACGGCAAAAAAGCCCGCTTCTTTCCGCAAGCGAGCTTTTTGTGTTCGGAGAATTCGTGCTTTTTGGCACAAAGGATCGCTACAGCGTTAATGCATGCGATGTGCGGGAGACGTTCTACCCGCTTCGCGAGGATATGGGGCGTTTTGCAGCCGGTGCTTATATGCTTTCGCTCGTTTCGGCGGGTGCGACGGCGGGGGAGAATAGCGGCGCGCAGCTATCCTTGCTGTACCATGCATTGAGCTTTACAGCGTATGCGGACGTAAACCCTACGGACATGGCTATTTGCTTTGCAGTTCGCTACCTTTCATTATTGGGTTTTAGGCCATCGCTCACTTCCTGCGCCGTGTGTGGGTGCGATTTAAAGCAGGATAAACGGCTCCTATTTTCAGCGGAATCGGGTGGTGCCGTCTGCACGCATTGTTCAGCACCTGGGCAGAAGATTTCTGCACTATCTCTTGAGGCATTAAGACGTATGCTGCTTCTTTCAGATGGGGATATTAAGAAGGTGTCTTTGCCCGAGCGGGTTCGAAGCGAATTGAAATCCGCCGTCAATGAATACGCGGAGCATACTTTGGAGAAGCGCTTCAAAGCGATGGACGTGCTGTAAAAAGATCATGGAAAGTTACCGCTATCGTGGGCTTAACAGGAGATATGATATGAATCAGGAGCTTGTTCAAGCATGGTATGAAAAAGACAGCACGCTGGACGAAATGCGGCATTTCATGCCGGGTGTGCTGAAAAATTGGGAAGTAAAGGTTCTTGATTTTTTTAAAAAGTCGTCGGAGGTGCTGGATATAGGTTGCGGTTTAGGAAGAGAGGCTTTTGCGCTTCATCAGAAAGGTTATTCTGTGACGGGTATCGATATTTCGGAGAACGCCATTAAAAATGCGGAACAAATCGCCGGAGCGTATGAGATGAATATCCCTTTTTTACGGTATGACGGGAAAACGCTACCGTTCCCGGATCAATCTTTTGACGCTGTAATTTTATGGTCGCAGACTTTCGGCTTGCTGTACGGGGATAAATATAAAGAAAGCTTTTTAAAAGAGTGCAAACGCGTTTTGAAGGAGGGCGGCATTTTTAGCTTTTCTGCACATGATCGCGAATTTCAAAAAATGCATTATGGGCGATTTGTCAGAGAGGATAAGTTTTTCCCCTATGCCGATTCCGAAATTTACTGGGAAAATTTCATGCCTAAAGAAATGATAGCGTTTGCAGATAGTGCAGGTTTCTCCATTATAAGTTGTGAACGCGGCGAAATATACAAGCCTGAAGATGGAGTGGTTTTACATTGTATATGCAAAAAGCTGTCATAACGAAAGAGCCCGGTTTACATATATATGGTATTTTGTGAGGTAATACCTTGTTAAAATGAAGGTTTTCTTGCATATTTGTCGTAAAATGGTTGCCACAAAGCTTTGGAGTCGATATAATAAGCTTTGGTCCTACTGAATTCCTTAGATACCATTGATTAACATACAATAGACGGAGGAGAAGTAAATGTCTAAAAAATTTGTGTACATGTTCAGCGAGGGCAGCACGAAAATGCGTGATTTGCTCGGCGGCAAAGGCGCTAACCTTGCGGAAATGACAGGGCTTGGAATGCCGGTCCCGCAGGGCTTTACGGTAAGCACCGAGGCCTGTACCCAGTACTACGACGACGGCGAGAAGATCAGCGACGAAATACAAAAGCAGATCTACGAATATATGGGCAAGCTTGAAGCGCTAAGCGGCAAAAAGTTTGGCGATCCCGAAAACCCGCTTCTTGTTTCGGTTCGCTCCGGTTCGCGTGCATCCATGCCCGGTATGATGGACACCATCCTCAACCTTGGTATGAACGACGTTGTTGTGGAAAGCTTTGCACAAAAAACCAACAACCCCCGTTTCGCGTACGATTCCTATCGCCGCTTCATCCAGATGTATTCCGATGTGGTTATGGAAGTCGGCAAAAAGTATTTCGAAGAACTCTTCGATAAAATGAAAGAGCAAAAGGGCGTAAAGCTCGATACAGAGCTTGACGCCAACGACCTTAAGGCTCTTGCAGGGCAGTTTAAAGCTGAATACAAGGCCAAGCTGGGTACCGATTTCCCGTCCGATCCCAAAGAACAGCTCATGGGTGCCATCAAAGCGGTGTTTAGAAGCTGGAATAACCCGCGCGCTATCTATTACAGGCGCATGAACGACATCCCCGGCTCCTGGGGAACTGCCGTTAATGTACAGATGATGGTGTTTGGTAACACCGGCGATAATTCCGGTACCGGCGTTGCGTTTACGCGCAATCCCGCAACCGGTGAAAAGAAACTTTTCGGCGAATTCCTCATCAATGCGCAGGGCGAGGACGTTGTTGCGGGTATCCGTACCCCGCAGACCATCGACCAACTTGAAATGGTAATGCCCGAAGCGTATAAGCAGTTCGTGGATATCTGTGCCAAACTTGAAGCGCATTACCGCGACATGCAGGATATGGAGTTTACCATTGAAGATCGTAAGCTCTACATGCTTCAGACGCGAAACGGCAAGCGTACCGCCGCCGCGGCGCTTAAGATTGCATGCGACCTCGTAGATGAGGGCATGATCAGCGAAAAAGATGCCGTTATGATGATCGACCCTAAGCAGCTCGACGCGCTTTTGCACCCGCAGTTTGACGCAGCCGCACTCAAAAAGGCAGTCCCCGTCGGCAAGGCTCTGCCTGCTTCGCCGGGTGCTGCATGCGGTAAAATCGTATTCACCGCCGAGGATGCGACCGAATGGGCGCAGCGTGGTGAAAAGGTTGTATTGGTACGCCTTGAAACAAGCCCTGAAGACATCGAGGGTATGTTCCATTCCCAGGGCATCCTTACCGTACGCGGCGGCATGACCTCCCACGCAGCGGTTGTAGCGCGCGGCATGGGTACCTGCTGCGTATCCGGTTGCGGCGAGATTAAGATGGATGAAGCGCATAAGCGCTTTACTCTTGGGGATCGCGTATACAACGAGGGCGATTACATCTCGCTCGATGGCTCCACCGGCAACATCTACGGCGAGCGCATCCCTACCGTGGAAGCCTCTATCAGCGGCGAATTCGGCAGGCTCATGGCTTGGGCCGATAAATTGCGCAAGCTTAAGGTTCGCGCCAATGCGGATAACCCCCGCGATGCAGCGCAGGCCGTCAAGTTCGGTGCGGAAGGCATAGGCCTTTGCCGTACCGAGCATATGTTCTTTGAGGAAGACCGCGTACCGGTCGTTCGCCAAATGATCGTTTCAAAGACCGAGGAAGAGCGCAGGAAAGCGCTTGATAAGCTTCTTCCTATGCAGCGCAGCGACTTTGAAGGCATCTATAAGGCGATGGGCGAGTTACCGGTAACCATCCGTCTGCTCGACCCCCCGCTGCATGAGTTCTTGCCCCATAAAGACGAAGAAATCGCAGCACTCGCCAAGGAAATGGGTCTTACTTTTGAATCGCTTCGCGCGACTGTGGACGAGCTCCACGAGTTCAACCCCATGATGGGCCACCGCGGCTGCCGCCTCGCCGTCTCGTACCCCGAGATTGCCGAGATGCAGACCCGTGCCATCATCGAGGCCGCCATCAACGTGCAAAAGGAAACCGGCAACAAGTTCGTTCCGGAGATTATGATCCCGCTCATAGGCGAAGTCAAAGAGCTCGCATATGTGAAGGCGACGGTAGTCGAAACAGCGAAGAAGGTCATGGAAGAACGCGGCGTTGAAATACAGTATCTCGTCGGTACCATGATCGAGATTCCGCGCGCGGCACTCACCGCCGATGAAATCG
>JAEWZS010000254.1 GCA_023458355.1 Bacillota bacterium | reverse complement strand
ACGACGGTGTTAATACAAATTCAGCCGAGGCGGAGGGGTCCTTTGCCGTTGTGCGCGTTACCGATACCGGCGAGGGTATCGCTCCCGAGCGCTTGCCGTATTTATTTGAGCGGTTCAAAAGCTATGCGAATGGAAATAGAAAGAACAGTACCGAAAGTGAGGACGGCGTGGGGCTGGGGCTTTATATCTGTAAGCATATCGTCGATGCTCACGGCGGAGAAATTAACGTGCGAAGCACCATAGGGGAGGGAACGGATGTCAGCTTTACGCTCCCCTTTGAAGAGTATAGTTAAAACATAACCTTCAAAAACAGATATTTCCTGCTGCTGGTCATGTAAAGTTCAAAGGGACTTCCATCATCGAGCTTAAGTTTTCTTCGCAGGTTTGAGATGTGCGTCTTTACGGTGTTTTTGTATGCACCAATCGGTTCACCCCAAACGGCACGATAGAGATCCTCAGCAGAAAATTCCTTTCCCGCATTGCTGGCAAGGTGTGCAAGCATTTGCATCTCCTTTTGGGCGAGGGGTATATCCTCACCGTCAAGCGTCACCCTACCCGAGCATAAATCAATCGAGAGCGGTGGAAGCTCCACGCGCCCGGCACTCAATAGCCCCCGCCCGCGAAGCTGTGCCATGACACGCGCAGAAAGTACATCAAGGTTATAAGGTTTTACGATGTAATCATCACCACCGGCCATAAGACCTTTTATAATATGCTCGTTATTGCCAAGGCAGGTGAGGTAGATGATGGGGGCTGTAGTGATTTTACGCAACTCAGCGCAGAAATCAAAGCCTGTGCCGTCCGGTAGCATCACATCTAAAAGCACCAAGTCGGGCGGACGTTCCCACAGCTTTGTCCTTGCTTCGCTTAATGTCTTCGCCGTGTCCACTTCATAGCCTTGTTCCTCAAAATGGCGTCTGTTCAAAGAGAGAACATCCGTTTCGTCTTCGACAATGAGTATTCTGGGATTTCGCATCATATCCCCCTTGGCCGCCGGTGAGCCAGATGTTTTTGCATCCGGCTCTTTTTTCGGTAAATTATTGTTTACTGTCGTCACAGGCGCTACGTGAAAATGTTATGCTCGCTCCAATGTGGTAAGCATATAACGTGAAAGTATTCAATGTCAATGTGAAACTCGACATAAACTCCGTGAAAAATCGGACAGGAGGGTTTGTGAACTATGTTGAAAATCCTGCGGGTTGGCATTGTGGGCGATGACATGCTGGACGTTCAGCTAAATAACGGCAATATCCTTATGCTGGAGATTACCTCGCTCATGGATAAGCCTACTTTTGCTCATCTCGGAGAGGATGATCGTATTCTTTATCCTAAAACGGATGGGAACTTCGTCTACTGGCGAGACGGTCCTAGGATTTCGGTAGACGATATCATGAAGTTGATGCAAAGCGAAAAGCCGGATGCGTAGTGCGGGACCTTTAATTATGGTAGGAAAAACGGGAAAGCGGGTTAGATGTTTATAAAAGATTGCGCCACTATGCGACCTGAGATGAATGCAGCATTAAAGATGGTAAATTATTCTTTACCGCAGCCCAGCATGTTCCCGAAAATGCTATACTCGGCCAAACGTCATTAAGAGGAGGAACACAATGAAACGGTCGCGAATATGCCTGCTGTTGCTTGCCCTGCTGCTTGCTGTGGTAGGTTGTACGCCTAAAGTACCCGCAAACGCCGGCGAACCTGCAACCACAACCCCCGAAACCTTCCAAGTAACGGTTATAAACGATTCTTCCTATATTTTCAACGAACTGTACGTTTCGCCTACCGCTGCAAACGATTGGGGTACGGATCATCTGGGCAGTACAAGCATCCTCAAAAGCAACGGCTCATTTGACATTACGCTGGAAAAATACCAGTATGAGAACTATGATATACGAATCATCGATCAGGATGGGGATACCTATACGTTCACCTATGTTCCCCTGGAAGCGGGATCTGCGGTAACAATCTCTTTCAATGACGGCCTCAACGCCACGGTGACCGGTGTGGATGGCACGCAAAACGTAATAAGCGGCAATCTTGAATATGCAAACGACGACAGCTCCGAGGAAGCGAGCATCTACGACGGAGCATTTGTATTCACCATCTACAACGAATCCCCCTATCAGCTCTATTCAATCCATATGTCGCCCGACAGCAGTACTGATGACAGCGTAGATATTTTGCCTGCCATCCTTGAGCCCGGTGCATCCCAAGATGTCACAGGTTCCGTAGCCGGTACGCCCTATGCGGGGGAAACCGATTGGTATCTGTATGTGACGGACGTGGATGAAGACGTAAGTAGTTCTGCGGAAGCTTTTGACCCATGGCTTGTAAAATATGTGAACGTATATTGGGATAGCGAAACAGGTGGTTATGCGTGCGAGTTTGTATACTAAACGCAGATCAAACCCAATAAGCAGGTAACTGTAGTTCCTGCCGAATAAAGCTTTAGAAAATGCTTATGAATTGAAAAGCCTCCTGTTGTAAGATAGTACAGCAGGAGGTTTTTGTAGGAAGCGGTAAATTTACTTAGCTTTTTTTCGAGAATTATATGCGGTTAACCTTTTACCCAATGTTCCTGTGTGCAATTCAAAAAGGTGATTGTCATAGTCGTAAAAATACAAGGAACGTCCTTCGCCTTCAACTCTGCCTCTCGGGGTTCTCCGCTCCAGACCTAAATCTTTAATACGCTTTTCATACTCTTCAAAATCACATTCGGCTATTTGAAATGCAATGTGGTTATACGTTTTTGCCGGCAGCGCTTCACCTTCCATGGCTGCAATCCATAGTTCTCCGATCAGAAAATATCTTTCCTTTGACACGGAAAAGAGCTGCGCTCCGCTATCGTAAATTGCCTCAGCCGAAAAAATCTTCTCAAAAAACAGCGTTGCTTTTTCAAGATCATGAACAATAAACGTAATGTGGCTGATTCCCTTTATCATGATCGCCCTCCTTGTAAAACACCTGTTCGATCATAACGTTATTACATCATCCGTTCAAAGGATACCGAAATTCCACAAAACCCTCTGCCTGTACAAAACCCTCGCGGAGATAGAGCGATTTTGCCCTTTCGTTATCCGCATTCACGCTGAGCACCGCTTGATCATACGATTTTTCGAAAGCGAAGTTCAACGCTGCCCGCAATAAATACCTCCCAAGACCCTTCCCTTGATACGTGGGTATAATCCCTACAGCGCCAACATTCATCACGCGGTGTCCGTTATACTCATCGTCAGCCCCTCTGACAACGCCTACGGGTTTGTCGCCATGATATAAAATCATCAACCCGTCTTCTAAGTAATCGGTGTCTTTTATTATAAGTTCAAGCCTTTCGACGCTTAGAGGTGTTTCGCTCCCCTTAAGCGTAGCAAATGCGGCATTTCTTACATCACACCAGGCTTGTTCATCGATCCCTCTTCTCATGGGTCTTATTTCATATCCCTGCGGCAAATCATTATGTTGAAAATCTGGATGATTATAAACGAGTAAAAATGCGTACCTCTCGGTTGTAAAGCCTATGTTTTTGAAAATTTCAAGCGTCGCAGTTTCCTTTAACGGCACAAAAACATATAAGCCGTTAAAGCCTTCCGTATGTTTTTTTAAGGCGTCAAGAAGCAATCTGTAGATTTCAACATCCGGAATTTCAGAATGGAGTATCGCAAGCTTCGCTTTCTTAAGGCCTTTCCAATATTCGTCAAGTATAACTGAAGCCGCTGCTATGATTTGATTGTCCTCATTTATAACGATATAGGTGGGATATTGATTACCCGGTACAAAGGCATTAAGATCCTCATCGTATATGTAGGAATCATCCACCTCGTTTCTGTGTTTCTTACAGTAATCGATGTAGTCACGCAGTCTGTCGGGCAGCAAAAACTGTAGTTGCATCGGATACCTCGCTTATTGCATAGTTTTTCTTTGCTTCGTATTCATTTACTATACTGTAACAAGAATGTGCAAGCAAGATAATATGTGCTGTTGCAGCTTACTGTATGCGGCTCACGCCTTCGTGCGTTTTGACATATGGTAACATATGGGCGCAATTTTCAATTTGCGCGCTCCGATTTCCGGGAGGTATGCGCTTTGCCTATTATTTATCTGAGCCCTTCCACACAGGAAGGAAATATGTATGTGATTGGGGGCAGCGAGGAGTACTACATGAACCTTCTTGCTGACAGGCTCGAACCTTACCTTAGGGCTAACCTCATACGCTTTGTACGAAATACACCGGATATGACGGCGGCGTCTTCCATTCGGGCATCAAATGAGGGGCGTTACGACCTGCATCTTGGGCTTCATTCTAACGCCGCACCTGAAGCCCAATCCGGACAGGTGCGCGGCTCTGAAGTGTATTATTACCCTACGAGTTATTGGGGGCAGAGAGCGGCAAGTGCCATAGCGGAGCATCTTCGTACAATTTACCCTCTCAGCGTGAGAACCCTGCCGTCCACATTCATAGGCGAACTGCGGCTGACGGAGGCACCGTCGGCATTTGTTGAGCTTGCTTATCACGATAACGTGCAAGATGCAACGTGGATCGCTCAAAACTTAGATCCCGCTGCCCGTGCCATTGCAAACGGATTGACGGATTATTTCGGGGTACCGTTTGCTACGCCGGTGATACCGCCGCGAACTGGAACCGTTACCCTTACAAGCGGCAGGCTCAACGTACGAAGTTACCCGAGCATCAATACGCCTATTGTGGCAAGTTTAGAAAACGGCACACAGGTGACGATTGTAGGCGAGGTCGGCAATTGGTATGCAATCGAGCGTGGTGAGCAGCGAGGGTATGTTCGCAAAGATTTTATAAGGTGACGGAAACCGCAGTTGCTCAGCTCGTTTATTAATGTTGCAGCCTATATGCTTTCCGGTGAAAAAGCTTGCGGGACCGTGCTGTGTACTGCATAATAGATGGCATGTTCGGTCCGTGCTGTTTTGTATAAAGGATATGCGAATGTACAAAGCAAATTGCTTTTTCCGGAGGGATTATGGTAAACGATTCGTTCCAGCATTTTGATATGCTTAAAAAACCGCGCAGGCAGCATTTACGCCCACTGATTTGGGCGTTGAGTTTTCCGCCTGTGTGGAAACACCGTGCAAAAATCGTCAAGCAGGGTATGAACGGGCTTAAGCCGCCTTACGTACTTCTATGCAATCACAACGCATTTTTTGATTTTATGGTCGCCTCGGTTGCAACCTTCCCGTACCGCTCCAACTCCGTGGTCGCCATCGATGCGTACACCATGCCGATGGGTAGCAGATTTATGAGCCGCGAGTGGCTTTTGCGCATAGTCGGGTGCATCTGTAAGCGGAAATTCACCAATGACCTTGTCATGGTGCGCCATGTCAAGCGCGTCATCGATAATGGCGACATTGCAATCATCTATCCGGAAGCGCGTTATTCGCTGTGCGGCACCACGGCTGTGCTTCCCGCGTCGCTCGGGAAAATGTGTAAGCTTTTAAAAGTACCCGTTGTAACACTCGTGATGCACGGGCACCATATCAACTCGCCATTTTGGAACCCGGGTGACCGCGGCGTAAAGCCTACCGAGGCTGAGATGGTTTGTCTTTTTACCGCAGAAGAGGTTGCAAAAAAGAGTGTGGATGAGATCAATGCGGGCATCAAAGAGGCTTTTTTTTACGACGACTTCGCATGGCAGAAAGAGCGCGGCATTCGCGTTTTAGAACCCAAGCGTGCCGAGGGACTCCATAAGGTACTCTATCAGTGCCCGGCATGCAAAACGGAATACCGTATGGGATCAAAGGGCGAAAAGCTTTTTTGCGAAGCATGTGGCAAAACGTGGACCATGGGCGAGTATGGCGAGCTTTGCGCCGATAGCGGAGAAACCGAGTTTACCCACATTCCCGATTGGTATGAGTGGGAGCGGCAAAACGTACGCGCGGAAGTGGAAAACGGCACCTACAAAATACACTTAGAAGTCAGTGTCACCTCGCTGCCCAATGCAAAGGGCTATATACCGCTTGGTGAAGGAACACTCACCCATGATTATCATGGCTTTGCGGTGCAGGGCACAGGTAAATACGGTGATTTTGAAATGCGAAAGCCCGTTTCTACCATGTATTCCTGCCACATAGAGTACGAGTACCTCAACCGCTACGGTGATGCGGTCGATTTAAGTACCCTTGAGGATACCTGGTATATCTACCCGCAAGGGAGGGACTTTTCGGTTACCAAAATTGCGCTCGCCACAGAAGAACTTTACGAGGTACACCAACATAAACTTGCGCAAAGTCTCTAGAGACATAAGCAGATGAAGCGCTTCACGTGCATTACCACAGAACCGCCCTTTAGATTCGCATTCTTTAATGGGCGGTTCCGGGGCGGTTCTTTTGCTGTGCAAGTATCAATGTAATCTACGTCGGTTGGGAGAAAGACAGAATTCTATGTTGGTTTCTTTCGTAATCCGATTAAATCTTGTTAAATGTAGTAATCAAGTATTAAGTCAAACCCCATCTTAAGCCCCGGCAGAAGGCTGTCGACCTCTATATATTCCTCGCGGGTGTGCGCTCCGTCTCCGATATAGCAACTTACCGCAACAGAGGGGATACCCATGGACAGGGGGATGTTGCAGTCTGTAGAGGCAGAGCCGAACGTTGCTTCCCGTCCGAAATGCTTCTTTACCGCTGTTGCCGTTTTATTGTCGAGCGCTTGCTGGGCTGCCGGGTCCACATGGCCGCCGCAGGGCCGGTCTCCGATAAGGTTAATGTTAACGGTAATACCTTTTGTGCGGTAAAAATCGATTGCCGCTTCCAAATGCCGGTCCATTGTTTGGAGCGATTCTCGGTTGTCGGATCGAAATTCATAGAGCATTTCTGCCTGCTGGGCAATGGTGTTTACAGAGGTTCCGCCTTTTATTAACCCCACATTATAGGTGGTTTTGCCGCCTTCTGGTACTTTTATTGTATAGAGCGTATCAATGAGGGAAGCAAGGTAGAAAATGGCATTTCTGTTTCCAAATTTACTGTAAGAATGCCCTCCTTCGGTGAGAATGTCTATGCGGTAGCGTTTAGAACCCACCGCGGTGTTTATAATCTCGCAGTTAAAACCGTCAAGGGAAACAAACGATTTTATTCTGCTTCCATAATCGCGCATAATCCGGCGGGAGCCCTTTAGATTCCCGAGTCCCTCTTCACCGGAGTTTATCACAAAAAGCATACCGCCATTTTTCGGGGACAATCCTTTTTCGGTCACATATTTAGCTGCCATCATAAGCACTGCCGCATTGGCCGTATCGTCACCAACACCGGGGCAGTAAATTCGCCCGTCTCTTTGTGTAAGCGGCAATTCTTCGGTATCCGGGAACACTACGTCGCTGTGCGCCATAAACACAACAAGCGCATTATCAAAAGCACAGTTTACAGGATAAATGACATTGAGCGCTTCATCGATATAAACGCCCTCTGCACCCTGAGCTAAAAGCCAGTCTCGGCAAAATGCCGCCCTTTTCTCCTCATGGTTAGAAGGGGCGGGGATCCTGGCGAGTGTTTTTATAAGTTCGATTGTTTCCTCAAAATGATTTTCGATATATTGCATAGTTTCTCGGGGCAGTTCCATATTGTGTCTCCTGTCAGATTTCTATTTAAATTGTAATACTTAATCCGACATTTCACAATCGCCAACAAGCAGTATGATCATACTGCCCGTTACTGCAAATGAAAAATCCGGAAGAATCCGGATTCAGGCATTGAAGATAGGAGGGTTATATACGCTTGTTTGCAGGCAGTAAACGAGAAGTTTCTTACACGTAGTCCCGCAGCCACACAACGATATACTGTATGCTCAACAGAAGCTGCAAGCCAAATAGACCGTAACATACGTTGCGGCGGATTTTGTCTTTGCGGCGTTTGTAGATACCCACACCGATGAGCGGCACGAGCGGTATGATGCCTGCACAGAAAATGAAGGCGGCGGTTCTCATGGGAATCATCCTTTCGTTAAAAGGTAAGGGTTCAACTCTCCTAACCTTATGGTGGTTAACAGTACAAAATTGTATATGTATATGGTATCATTTTATTTTCATCTGCCGC
This sequence comes from Bacillota bacterium, assembly GCA_023458355.1. Lineage (GTDB taxonomy): Bacteria > Bacillota > Clostridia > Christensenellales > CAG-138 > UBA7707. The sequence goes on along the minus strand of JAEWZS010000254.1, from coordinate 67 downwards.
AATTATAAATGACTGGGAAAAGTACCAAAAAAAGTTCGCTCATTTGTTCACCTTTTCTTTGTAATTT
>JAEWZS010000253.1 GCA_023458355.1 Bacillota bacterium | reverse complement strand
GCTTTTCCGAATACGCCGTGCGCGCCATTTTACACATCCCAACAGATGTACGCGTGGTCGCCGTAACGCCCATCGGATACCCGGACGAAGTGCCCGAAGAGAGTAAGCGCGAAAATCTTTCGAGTATTGTATATGAAAACAGATGGCGATACGAGGCCGTGCCTGAGAATGCATAAGACCGTATGAAAAGACCAAACCTAAACGCGGGCAGGGATGTTTTTGCCCGTTTTTGAAGGTCTTATAAACTTGCAGAATTCAGTCCCGCAGACCCTATATTACTTACGCGTTATCTATAAATATAAAAGGAGGGCTTATGGAGGGACGTCGGTATAAAACCAAGGGACACGTCAGTGCATACAAAACTTACACATTGCTCGAAAAGCACGAAGTTGAGCCAGAGACAGGCATAGCAATTCCCTCTCTTGAGGCTGTTGAGCAGGCAAAGCGCACTGTAGATGAAGAAATAAAACTTTAATTTACTGCGTTTGTCGAAGCACGCACCCCCTAAAAGGCGCATAATAATGCGCCTTGCTTGTTGCTTTTAAATAATATATAATGGTACATGTTTGAAAATAAGGCAGTCCGAATTTAATATAACTTTATATTATGAAAGGGGTTCTTTGCATGAAAGAATACGTTGAATCTTTAGGTATAATTTCGCCTAAAGCTGTTTACCGCAATTTGTCACCGGCCGTTCTAACCGAGCGCGCGGTTGCACGCGGCGAGGGCAAATTGAGCGACACGGGCGCTTTGGTTATCCACACCGGTAAGTATACCGGCCGTTCCCCGGATGATAGGTTCGTAGTAGACACCCCCTCCGTTCACGATGAGATCGACTGGGGTAAGGTGAATGTTCCCATAACCGCCGAAAAATTCGACGCTATCTACAACCGTATGATGGCCTACCTACAGGGCCGCGAGATCTTCATTTTCGACGGCTTCGCAGGTGCGGATGAAAAATACCATCTTCCGGTGCGCGTCGTCAACGAACTTGCCAGCCAGAACCTGTTTATTCACCAGCTCCTTTTGAGGCCTACCAAGGAACAGCTTGATAGCTTCGTTCCCGGCTTCACCATAATTGCAGCGCCCGGCTTCAAGTGCATCCCTGCGGTGGACGGCGTCCGTTCCGAAGCGGCCATCCTTGTGCATCTTGAAAAGCGCATGGTTATCATCGCAGGCAGCCAGTACAGCGGCGAGATCAAAAAGAGCGTATTCTCCGTCATGAACTACTTCCTGCCAAAGCAGGATGTATTCTCCATGCACTGCAGCGCCAACATCGGAAAAGACGGCGATGCCGCGCTGTTCTTCGGCCTCTCCGGCACCGGTAAAACCACCTTGAGCGCTGACCCGAACCGCATGCTCATCGGAGACGACGAGCACGGCTGGAGCCCCAATGGTATCTTCAACATCGAAGGCGGCTGCTACGCGAAGGCGATTAACCTCTCCAAGGAAAACGAGCCTCAGATCTGGGACGCCATCAAATTTGGTGCAGTCGTAGAAAACGTTATTATCGACGAAGAGACCCGCACCCCCAATTATGACGACGGTTCCCTCACCGAGAATACCCGCGTCGGATATCCGGTGGAGTATATCCCCAACTGCGCCATTCCCGGCGTCGGCGGCCACCCCAAGACCGTCATCTTCCTCACCGCGGACGCGTTCGGCGTGCTGCCCCCCGTTGCCAAGCTCGATAAGAACATGGCTATGTACCATTTTGTTTCCGGCTATACATCCAAGCTTGCCGGTACGGAGCGCGGCATCGTGGAACCGCAGACCACCTTCTCCACCTGCTTTGGTGCTCCCTTCCTTCCGCTTCGCCCCTCGGTATACGCCGAGATGCTCGGAAAAAGGATTGAGGAACACGATTCTCACGTCTACCTCATCAACACCGGCTGGTCCGGAGGCCCCTATGGCGTAGGCAAGCGCATGAGCATTAAGCTCACCCGCGCCATCGTCACGGCCGCCCTCAACGGCGACCTCGAAAAGGCCGAGTTCAGGCATGACGAGATCTTCTACCTTCTTGTTCCCACCTCCTGCCCGGGCGTACCGGACGACGTACTCAACCCGCGCAATGTATGGGCCGACAAGGCTGCTTACGATGCCAAGGCAAAGGACCTCGCCTCCCGCTTCTTTAAGAACTTCACAAAGTACCAGAATATGCCCAAGCATATTGTGGACGCAGGACCTAAAGGAGAGTAATAGCGCTTCGCGCTTTCAAAGGAGTGCCGCATGCGGCACTCTTTTAAATTTCGCCTGTAGGGCGGGGCTGTCGCGCTAAGTGCACACGGCACGAACACTCAAATGAACGCTGCGACAGCGGGTTCGGTGCCCTAAAAGGGCAAAAAAGGCGCCAGTGGCGCCTTTTTAGAACCCTGGGGTTTCGCCGGAAGCGAAACATCCTTGCATTATGCATTGAAAATGCTTAATGAGAAATCCCGCCTTTTTGTAGCATCGACTATTGACGGTCACCCTAAGATGCCGCCTATACAATGCTAATTCAATATATGGTAAACTGGAAATAACCACTTATAAAGGAGAAATTCATGCTTACTATAGAACAACATGACGAGATCGTTGAACAAGCAAAAGGCTTTTCTTTTACGTCGCTTCAGTATCCCGACTATGAAACGGACAAGCATCATACGGTTTCATACTGTGGAGAAAACGGGATTTTGCTGTTTGAAGATACGCGCGTTCCTTCACCCGTTCATTGGGCGGTAAACGATGTAAATACACTTGTTTCCTTATTAAATAAAGCACCGAAAAATATAGTAGTGCCATTTGTTCCGCGCGAGTTTGTGGCAGCGCTTGAAAAGGCAGGGTTTTTTATTCTTAGTGAATTTGCAGATTACTTTAATCTGCATCTTTTGGAGACGGCAAATGACATTGCGCCTCGGGACTTAGTTTACTTAAACATGGCCGAAACGGAGAAGGCCGCCGAAATCTCAATGAAGGTGCGCGGACAATCGCGCGGCTTTATGGGGGAAACAGCCCAATGGTTTTGCGAATGGATGGAACAAGGCCATGTGCTCGCTATGCGTACAGACGGAGAGCTTGCGGGCGTCTGCTGCGTATCGGTATATAATGAAGGTACGACGCTTTGGGTGCGAGAAATTGCCGTATTACCCAATCTTCAGCGCAAAGGATACGGCAGGAAGCTCATGGAACAAGCCATTCTCTATGGCGCTAAACACGGGGCAACAAAGGGTTTTCTAGCAGCGGACCTAAAAAACAAAAATGCTATTGCGCTTTATGAAAGTCTTGGCTTTTTGCGCCGCGGCGATGAAACCGAAATCCAGATGGCACGCGGTAATTTTTAACCGGATGGCTGTAAATCGGGATGCCGGGCCCATAAATCCCTCCAATGCAACTGATCTACATGACAAGGTTATGTAGATACTTCCATATCAATATCAATCGGCGACACTTCTTTAAAACGAACTCCGCTTTACCTTAAGCATCTTTATCCCATCTTAATGTTTGGGCAGAAACCATAATGCCATAATAATTTTACACATGTTATACTATCGACGAGAACCGGGGCAACTACACTAACGTTTTTGCCGCCATCAATTGTGTAAATGAGGTGTTTAGACGCTTGCATATAAAATGGTTAAACCCGGGAAGGCTCATTACACTCGGTTTTTTCGGCGTGATTCTTCTTGGTACAATAATACTGCTTTTGCCCATATCCGCAAATCCGGGCGTGACGATCCGCCCTGTAGATGCGTTGTTTACTTCAACCAGCGCCGTTTGTGTGACAGGTCTTATTTCCATAGACACTGCCGATCATTTCAGTATTTTCGGGCGATTTGTGGTAGGATTTTTGATTCAAATCGGCGGATTGGGAATTACATCCATTGGTGTTGCCTTTATTTTGCTGGCTCATAGAAAAATTGGGCTCAAAGAGCGCGTCCTTGTAAGAGAGGCTCTAAATCTCAATACCCTTCAAGGTGTAGTGCGCCTCGTAAAATCCGTTATGCTTGTGACGCTATGCTTTGAAGGTGTGGGCATGATACTAAGCTACATTGTATTCTCCAAAGACTACCCACCGCTGTCGGCTTTAGGTATCAGCGCCTTTCATTCTGTAGCAGCGTTTAATAATTCCGGGTTTGATATTTTGGGCGGCTACCGGAACCTAATCCCGTATCGGGATAATGTGCTTCTGAACTTAACGACCTGCGGTCTCATTATCTTTGGAGGGTTAGGGTTTTATGTAATACGTGAGATAGTACTTAAGCGTTCTTGGCGAAATCTAAGCATGAATACGAAAATTGTGCTGACGATGACGGCATCCTTGCTGGCAATCGGTACAATCATGCTTAAGCTTACGGATGATGTGACGTGGCTTGGTGCGTTCTTTCAAAGCACTTCCGCAAGAACCGCAGGGTTTAGCACGTATTCGCTTGGAGAATTCACTGCGGCAGGACAATTTGTCCTTATTATCCTGATGTTCATAGGTGCTTCACCGGGATCAACCGGCGGTGGTATAAAAACCACAACTGCGTTTACCCTGCTAAAAAGCCTTATTGCATTTTCAACCAATCGGGATTGCATGGCTTTTCGACGCAAAATTCCAAATGAAAGCATAATAAAGGCGTTTACCGTCACGACAATGGCAGTGATTGTCGTTGGCTTCATGACCCTTGTAATTTGCATAAATGAGCCGAAGCTTACATTTATGCAGGTTCTTTTTGAAGTCGTTTCGGGCTTCGGTACGGTTGGCCTTTCAACCGGTATAACCCCGCATTTGACGAGTTTAAGTAAATTACTTTTATGCCTGACTATGTTTATCGGCCGTGTAGGGCCGCTCACAATAGCATGCATTTGGGTATATAAAGCCTCGTCAAACCTTTCTTACCCCGAAGAAAGAGTAACAATAGGTTAAGGAGATTAAAAAAATGTCAGATTATAAAGCAAGTGTTGATTTCGGAGTCATAGGACTTGGGCGTTTTGGATTTGCACTTGCGGAGACTCTTGCGGATAACGGAAAAGAAGTTTTAGCATTGGATATCAATGCAAGCAAGATCAGGCAAATTCAAGACAAGGTGCAGCAAGCCTTTGTCGTATCACAGTTGGATAAAATCACGCTTCAGGAAGCCGGTATACAAAATTGCGCGACTGTTATTGTATGTATCGGCGAGCATCTGGAATCAAGCATCATGACAACGCTCAATGTGATTGAGTTAGGCGTGCCCCGGGTCATTGCTAAGGCAATCAGTTTTGAGCATGGCAGGGTTCTCGAAAAGATCGGTGCGATGGCGGTTTATCCCGAGAGGGATCGCGCTATCCGCCTTGCAAATTCGCTGTCAAGAGCCGGAACCTTGGATTTCCTCGACCTGTCAAGCGCATATGAGATATCAGAAATTTGGCTTAACGACAAAGTCCACGGAAAAACCATTATGGAGTTGGATCTCCGAAATAAATACAACCTTAACATCATTGCTATTGTTAGGGGTAATGAAACCATTGTTGAAATCCATCCCCATCTGACGTTGAATGCCAATGATGTTATCGTAGTAATAGGGAAAAAGGATAATGTTACAAAGCTTGAACATCATTTTAGTCTTTCTTAACCGGTGCAGCTTTTTATACTTCACTTGGTAAATAATACGGAGGCAATAAAATGACGCTTGCTATCGTCCTGTTTGC
>JAEWZS010000252.1 GCA_023458355.1 Bacillota bacterium | reverse complement strand
ACATAACACCATCCAGATTATCCAAAAGATCTCGGGCGAGTATATGGATAACAACTAGATTAAGGTCACCTAAAAATTCATTGCGTTTTGCGTCGTATTCTGATTTTTGATGATGAGAGCCGCCGTCTATTTCTATTACAACGCCGCAATTTGCACAAAAGAAATCAACGATATAATTGCCTATGATTTTCTGCCGGTCAAAGTCGTAGCCGTTGAATAAACCGTTATGCACTTGCTGCCAAAAAAGCACTTCTGCCAAGTTCCCTGCCTTACGCAGCTCTCGTGCTCGCTTTGTTAACTCAGGATTGTACGGTAATGACATGAAAGCCTTACGGTTTCGCATAACCACCCCGCCTTTCGGCCACCACCCCAGCGCTTCGCGCCACCTCTCCAAGGAGGGGAATTAAGCAGCATATCGTGAAGTAGGAGTTTATCCCTTATTGTGATCTTTGAAATAGCGGCTTAACACATCCATGCTTTGCTCACGGAGCACGCCCGGTGTGACCTCGGGCTTCCATGCGGAGTTTTCAAATACGATTTTGCAGCACTCTGCCCCTTTTACGCCTAAAAGGCTGCATAAATCGATATCGCTTGCTCCAAACACCAAACGCCCGAGCTTGGTCCAAACCATTGCGCCGCAGCACATAAAACACGGCTCACAGCTTGCATACATCGTATATTCACTTAAATCGGCAGTTTGCGTTTGCGCACAAAACCGCCTAAGTAACCCCGCCTCCGCATGAAATGTGGGGTCAAATCCGGTATAAATTTGGTTTTCGTTGGAGAAAACGATTTCCCCGTCTTTCACAAGAACCGCGCCGAAGGGCTCGTTCCCGTGCTCCACGGCGAACTTTGAAAGCCTGATTGCCTCCATCATGAATTTTTCGTCTGGCGTCATGAATTACAGCTCCTTTGCGCCCGGCTGCTTCAGCGCCGCGGCGACAAAACCTGCAAACAGCGGATGCGCGCTGTCAGGGCGGGACTTAAACTCCGGGTGGAACTGCACGCCCACAAAGAAGGGATGGTCGTTAAGCTCTATAATCTCAACAAGGTTGCGTTCCTCGTTAACACCCGCAATCCGCATGCCGTGCGATTCAAAAGACTCTATGTAAGCGTTGTTGAACTCGTAGCGGTGGCGATGGCGTTCCTGTATCTCAGCTTTGCTGTATAGCTTAATCGCTATGCTGCCCTCGCGAAGCGTACATGCATAAGCGCCGAGGCGCTGTGTACCGCCAAGGTTATCTACAATGTTCTTGCGCTGATCGGGCATGATGTCGATGATGGGATGTGCGGTGTTCTTATTCGCCTCAGTGGTATCGGCGTCTGCAAAGCCCAAAACGTTTCTCGTAAACTCTATGGCAGCCATTTGCATGCCTAGGCAGATGCCGAAAAACGGCAGCTTATGCGTGCGAGCATAGCGTATGGCCTCAATTTTGCCGTTAAGCCCGCGCTCGCCGAAGCCGCCCGGTACCAAAACGCCCTGTACGCCGCTTAAAAGCTCTGCGACGTTCGTTGAATTGACTTCCTCTGCATCGATATAACGGATATCCACGCATGCGAAGTTTTTGATACCCGCGTGCTTGAGCGATTCCGCAATGCTTAGATACGCATCCTTAAGGCTTACATATTTGCCGACGATTGCAATGGAGCATTTCGCCTTAGGTGCAAGCTCGCTTCGTACCATTTCGCGCCATGCGTCGAGCTGCGGCTCACGCTGTTCCATGCCGAGTTTGCGGAGCACAACCTCACAAAGCCCGTTCTTTTCGAGCGCGAGCGGAACGGCGTAAAGCGAATTCTCCGAAAGGTTTTCAATAACACAATCCGGATCGACATTGCAAAACTGCGCAATTTTGCTTTGTATTTCATTGCCGATGGGGCGCTCCGCGCGGCATACGATAATATCGGGCTGTATACCGATGGATAATAGCTCCTTAACGCTGTGCTGGGTGGGTTTAGACTTCAATTCGCCTGCCGCACCGATATAAGGTACGAGCGTTACATGGATGAAGGCGCAGCTTTGCGGCCCCTCGCTCCATCTCATTTGCCGGATTGCCTCTAAAAACGGTTGGCCTTCGATATCGCCTACGGTGCCGCCGATCTCCACGATCAAAACGTCGGGGCTGCTGGCCTTGGCAGCGCGAAGCACGCGCTCGCGTATTTCGTTTGTTATATGCGGAATAATCTGCACGGTACCACCCGCGTAGCCACCGCGGCGCTCGCGCTCGATAACGGTTTTGTAGATTTGTCCGGACGTTGTATTGTTTACGCGGCTAAGCGCCACGTCGATAAAGCGCTCATAATGTCCCACATCGAGGTCGGTCTCCGCACCGTCGTCGGTCACGTAAACTTCCCCGTGCTGATAGGGGTTCATCGTACCCGGATCCACGTTCAGATAAGGGTCAAGCTTGCATACGGATACGCTGTAACCGCGGCTCTTTAAAAGCCTCCCAAGCCCCGCCGCCGTGATGCCTTTTCCAAGCGACGATACTACTCCGCCCGTGATGAATACGAATTTTGTCATAAGTTCCTCCCGTCATATTATAAAAATAAAGCGAACGTCTCCTTGTTCAAGGGAGGCGTTCGCGGTTCCATCTTAAGTGGTGCCCTTATTACTTTATCGCACTTGATGCGTGAATGCAAGTATTTTGTAGGATGGTTTTATGCGCTTATATTTGGAAAAACAAGCTTATGCGACCACCACATTCACGATGTTTTTGACGATGATCACCTTGCGCACGGTCTTGCCCTCGATGAAGGGCTTTATTTCGTCGTTTTCAAGAACGGCCTTCTCAATTTCCGCATTATTAAGCTCCGAGGAGAGCGAGATGCGCGCGCGTATCTTGCCGTTCACCTGAATGCCGTATTCCATCTCCGCCTTTTGAAGTGCGCTTTCGTCATACTGCGGCCACTCGGTCTCATAAAGGCGCTTCGTATAACCCAATCGCTCGTTGATTTCCTCGCAAACATGCGGCGCAGCAGGAGACAGCATTGTGATAAGCGTATGGAGCTCCTCTTTTGTAGCGCCGTTTGCCGCGTAAAGGTCGTTTACAAGAGCCATCATGGAGGCGATTGCGGTATTGAACTTCATGCGCTCGTAGTCTTCGCCCACTTTTTTAATGGTACCGTGTATAGCAGCCTTCATCGTATCGCGTATACCATCGCCCGGAACAATCATTTCCTGCAAGCGCCATATCCGCTCTAAAAAGCGCCTGCAGCCCGGTGCGCCCGTGAGGCTCCATGGTATGGGCTGGTCAAACGCGCCCATGAACATTTCATAAAGGCGTAAGGAATCCGCACCCAATTCGTCTACAATCGCGTCGGGGTTTATGACGTTCCCGCGCGATTTGCTCATCTTTTCGCCGTTTACGCCGAGCACCATGCCGTGGCTCGTGCGCTTCATGTAAGGCTCAGGCGTTGATACAACGCCGATATCGTATAAAAACTTGTGCCAGAAGCGGGAATACAGCAAGTGAAGCGTGGTATGCTCCATGCCGCCGTGGTACCAATCAACCGGCATCCAGTAATCAAGCTCCTCGCGGGAGGCTAGTACATGGTCGTTTTTCGGGTCTGCATATCGCAAAAAGTACCAGCTGCTGCCCGCCCAGTTAGGCATTGTATCGGTTTCACGCTCCGCATATCCGCCGCACTTGGGGCAGGTAGTCTTTATCCACTCCGTAGCGCGGGAAAGTGCCGAGGAACCATCGTCGCTGGGTGCATAATCGCTTATCTCGGGGAGCGTTAAGGGGAGCGCTTCATACGGGAGGGGCACCCAGCCGCAATGCTCGCAATGTACAAGGGGGATCGGCTCACCCCAGTAGCGCTGGCGGGAAAACACCCAATCGCGCAGTTTGAAGTTTACTTTACGCTCACCTAAGCCTTTTTCCTCGAGCCATGCTGCCATTTTTTTAATGGCTTCGTTTACCTCAAGCCCGTTTAAAAAGCCGGAGTTGACTATTCTGCCGTGCTCGCAATCGGTATACGGGGCTTCCTCAACGTTACCGCCCTCAACCACCTCTACAATGGGAAGCGCGTATGCCTTTGCAAACGCGAAGTCGCGCTCGTCGTGCCCGCGTACCGCCATAATGGCGCCGGTGCCATAGCTCATCAAAACGTAGTCGGAAACAAAGATCGGAAGCTCCGCGTTGTTGGCGGGGTTTATGGCGGTTACGCCTAAAATACGCACGCCCGTTTTTTCCTTTGTAAGCTCGCTGCGTTCAAACTCGCTCTTTTTTGCGCTTGCTGCTTGATAGACGCGTATCTCGTCCATATTTTTAATTTCTTTTTCGCAGCGCGCAAGCATCGGGTGTTCGGGCGATATAACCATGTACGTTGCGCCGAACATAGTGTCCGCACGGGTTGTGAATATGGTCAAAGGTTCACCGCCGCAGCTTAACTCAAAGCGAACCTGCGCGCCTTCGCTTCTGCCTATCCAGTTGCGCTGCTGGGTTTTAACGCGCTCCACAAAATCCACCGTATCAAGGTCGTCTATAAGCCTTTGTGCGTAGGCAGTGATTTTGAGCATCCACTGGCTTCTGACGCGCTGCACCACTTCGCCGCCGCAGCGCTCGCACACGCCGTTGACGACTTCCTCGTTGGCGAGCCCCACCTTGCAGGAGGTACAAAAGTTGATGGGGATCTCCGCCTTGTACGCAAGGCCGTGCTCATAGAGCTTTAAAAATATCCACTGCGTCCATTTGTAATACTCAGGATCGGTGGTGTTGACCTCACGCGTCCAATCAAACGAGAAGCCCATGCGCTTGAGTTGGCTCCTAAAGCGCTCCACGTTGCGCTCGGTTACGATGCGCGGGTGAATGCCCGTTTTGATGGCGTAGTTTTCGGTCGGCAGGCCGAACGCGTCATACCCGATGGGATAGAGTACGTTATAGCCTTCCATGCGCCTTTTTCGCGCGATGATATCGAGCGCTGTGTTGGAGCGCGGGTGCCCCACGTGAAGCCCGTCGCCCGAAGGATACGGAAACTCGATCAGCGGATAAAACTTGGGTTTTGTGTGATCTGAGCTTGCTTCAAAGCAATGCGCGTCCTCCCATATTTTCTGCCATTTTGCCTCAATCGGAGCATGTTCGTAACGTTCCATCATGGAAAACGCCTCCTGACGATATAAAAATAGGCCTTCGTCCCTCATAAAGAGACGAAAGCCGAATTCCGCGGTACCACTCTTGTTGGCGCAATGCGCCCACTCAAACCCCTTAACGCGGGGAAACGCCATGCTCTACTTACTAATTCAAACACGGGGCTCCGCGACGAGCTTCGAAGGTTTAGCTTTCCGCCTTGCACCAAACGGCGGCTCTCTAAAAAGCACAATACCCTCTACTGTTTCGCATCCAAGCCTTTGCTGTATTTTTCGATTATAGGGGATGACAAAAGGAAAGTCAAGTCGTGGACTGGCTCAAAACAAGGTGTATGATGCGAATATTGTAGAACGGAAAAGGGCCGATATAGAATCGGCCCCTACGAATATACAATCCTTTTCCGTAAAGCCTTGGTTATGCCTTTACGAAACAGGCGGCGTTATGGTGAGTATAAATCTTCCTGTTACCCCGCTGCCGTCTAAAGCGGTTGCTGTAACCGCGATATTGATGGCCTTGTTTACGTTGCGAGTCGTAATAAGACCCCTCGTATTGACCGCAGCCGCAAGCGAGCCATTTTGGATTGACCATTTTACGTTTTTGTTGACAGGCGTAAACGCTCCCGCCATAACATTAGGTGTTAGCTGATAGCTCATGCCGCCGGTGACCGTACCCGTACTGCCGCTGCTGTTTGGCCCCGTCAGCTCTATTTCGTGCGCAAGTACAGTCACATTCACCCGCACACTGGCAGCTCTTCCGCTTCCGTCCGCTGCCCTTGCGGTAATGGTTACCGTACCGTTTTTAAGACCTAAAACAACGCCGTTTTGATCTACTGTTGCTATCGCAGGTGAGCTCGATATCCATTCGATATT
>JAEWZS010000251.1 GCA_023458355.1 Bacillota bacterium | reverse complement strand
AGCTTAGCCTGCCCGCTAAAGGCAAAAATGAAGCGGCTGATGCCATCCGCAAGGAAATGGGCAGAGATGACACCGTGGTGCTCCTGGCGAAGGACATCAAGCTTTCGACAGGCTTCAACGGTAAGCTTACGTTAACACTGCCCATTGATGCCGAGTACAACGGACGAACCGTCATAATATTGCACGATAAAAACGGAACGCTCGAGCGCTATACCGCGATTGTACAAAACGGCATGGTATCCTTTGAGGTAACGAGCCTGTCACCGTTTGTGGTGCTGCTGTATAAGTTTGGCGCGACAGTCCCGAACACAGGCGACACACCGTCGTGGCAGCCGGGCGTGCTCCTTATTGCTCTTGCAGCGGCGAGCGCAGTTCTTTCCTTGTGTATACGTCGGGGCAAAAATACGAGGGAAAAGTAAAGTATTTCTATGTGAGATAGCAAGTATTTTATCGATTGATTTAGATCCGGAGATAAAGTAAAAGGTTCTCCGCCGAGCCACGGCGGAGAACCTTTATTATGAAAAAAGCAGTTTCTTGTAAGGATAATTAGCGCGTCTTACTTGACAAGCGTATCGAGCACAACTCGAAAATCGTCGATGATATCTTCGACATCCTCAAGCCCAACGGAAATTCTGACCAAGCCTTCAGAGATGCCTGCAGTGGCGAGATCTTCGGGGGTATACGTAGAGTGCGTCATGGTAGCCGGGTGTTCAACCAAAGTCTCGGCGTCGCCTAAAGAAACGGCAATGGTGCAAAGCTTAAGGCTGTTAATTGCTTCTGCCGTGGCATCTTTTGTGGCGTTTAGCTCAATTGCTATCATGCCGCCGAAGTCGTCCATCTGCTTTTTAGCCACTTCATGCCCGTCAAAGGATGTGAAGCCCGGATAGTAAACCTTTGAAACAGCAGGATGATCTTTGAAAAATTCAGCGAGAACTCGGGCGTTCTGGCAGTGGCGTTCCATGCGGATATGCAGCGTCTTGAGCCCGCGTGCAATCAAAAAAGCGTCAAACGGGCTTAACACCGCACCCGTCATGTCCTTAAGACCGAACATGCGGCATTCCGTAATAAATTCGCTTTTTCCAACGATAAAACCGGCAATAACATCGCCATGCCCGTTTATATACTTTGTGGCACTGTGGATAACCGCATCCGCGCCAAGGTCAAGAGGACGCTGAAGATACGGCGAGCAAAAAGTGTTGTCTACGATAACGCGGATATGGGGGTTATATTCGTGCGCAACACGTGCAATCGCTTCGATATCGAGGATTTTAAGCGTGGGATTACAAGGCGTTTCAAAATAAACCACCTTCGTATTTGGTGACAGTTTTTCTTTGAGATTGTTGAGGTAAGTAAAATCTACGAGCGTTACTTTAACACCAAACCTCGAAATGCCATGGTTTAATAGGGCGTGTGTACAGCCATACAAGGTATCATCCGCAATAACTTCGTCGCCTGATGAGAGCGAACTCCATAGAGCTGTTGCAACTGCTCCCATGCCGGACGCAACCGCCAAAGCTGCTTCTCCGTTTTCCAAAGAGGCAAGCTTCGCCTCTACAACGGCAAGCGATGGGTTTCCGAGACGGGTATAAATGTAGCCGTCGTTCTGCCCTGCAAAACATGCACCGCCTTGTTCTACAGTACTAAATTTAAATGTCGATGTTTGATAGATGGGTGTGCACAACGCCCCGCTTGCATCTTCCGTTTTTCCCACGTGGATCTGTCGAGTTGCAAAGCCCATTTTCTTATCCGCGTTCATGTATGTAGTATCCTTTCTGTGTACTTAAATGTAAAGGACGACCTTGTTTTGCTTTGATTTTGAAATTTGAAACCCGTTGCCATATTTTTTGCTATCAAAATTTAAGCTTTACAGTAGAAATTGTGTTCACGTAAGGTACAACAATGCAATGCTCTATATGAATGAGTATAGTGTTTATCTTATAATTGCTAAGATTAGCATAACACGTTCAGGAAAATAGTGATAATACGGTTTTTTTCGTATCTGTTCCAAGTATTTTTGATACCACGGTTGACGGTGGAAGATAAAATATTTATTATAACCTTAAGATCAATACGCAAAGGGGTAAATGCGATGACATTTCGGCAGCTTTCGTATTTGGTAGAGATTTCGAAATGCGGATCTATCAATAAAGCCGCGCATAATTTGTTTTTGTCTCAAACTGCGATTAGCGCTTCTATAAAAGAACTAGAGCAAGAACTTGGCATAAATTTATTCAACCGCACAAACAGAGGTGTTGAGTTTACTTTGGACGGGAAAGAATTCCTAAGTTATGCTATATCTCTTTTGGAGCAAAACAATCGCATTAAGCAACTCTACGGTGAGAATAAAAAGTCGGTCGCTCCGCAGTGCTTTTCTGTTTCTACCCAAAGATATCCGTTTACCGAGGTTGCATTTATCCGAATGCTTCAACAGACGAGTGACAATAACTATCGATTTTCCATAAAAGAAACCGGAATAGACACGGTTATTGATGATGTGTATAAGCATCAATCCGATATCGGCGTTATTTCTATGACGGAATTAACGGAGAAACTGATACATCGTATCATGGAATCCAATGAAATTGAATTCCACGAAATAGCGGCAGTCATCCCTTGTGTGTTTGTACGTTCGGACCATCCGCTTGCAGGGTTAGATTCCGTAAACGAGTCTATGCTGGAAGATTATCCGTTTGTAATATTTGAGCATAACCAATCAGCGGCAGTGGATTTTTCCGAAGAATACCAGTTGCTGTGGTCAAAAAAGCCGACGCGCTGTATCAGCGTCACAAATAGAACTTCGGTTTACGGTATTTTGACCAGCACTGATGCTTTTACCACCGGAAGCGGGCTTTTGGTACCGAATCTTTACGATAACAGAATTATATCCATCCCCTTGGAGAACGAGGATTTGATTCACCTCGGCTGGATAAAATCCAAAAGTACAAAACCTTTTCCCCAAATGGAAAAGTTCGTTGACTATCTTGTGGATTCTGTAAACGAGTCCATCCAATATACGGAGGAGATACACCTTCGATTATCGAGAAGAAAAGATGAGGGTTATACCGCGACATTATAAAATCTTATGTAGGCTTAGTGCGTCTTTTGGACTGCTTGCGTAAATTGCGGGATTGCTCGCTAAGCTTGCAGTGAAGAAATTTGCCTGCGAATTACATTTCACGTTTGCTGCAACAAAACATTTCACAGTGGAGCAATGATCGATTTGGAGGATGTCATCAGATGGCGACAAACAAGGAGATCCAAGAATTTGCGATACGCTGGCTTGAAAAGTATCGCAGTTCAAGAACTACCGAACTCGAGGTTGAAGAAAACTTCGCGGATGAGTGCTTCGCTCTTGGCTTTAAAATGGATTGTGGAGAGGCATTTGAGATGGCGTTCCCGGATACAAATGCTTTCAATGACTACGAAGCACTGACTAAAATCATTGAACAGGTGCAGGATATCAGTGTTCTTGGTTCCGCCATATTCTCGAAATGGCGATATATTACCCATTGGGCTTACTGTGAAAGCCTTGTTTCACCGGAGAATAGACCGTGGTTCATTCTGGCTTTTGAACGGCTGGCTGTATTAACTTCTTAGTTCGGAGTTAATCCTTTATTGCATGAGTGTCGGCTTCACGAGAACCGCTCAATTGGCGACTCAGCAGCGCTTTAATCCAGCTCTTCTTTCATTTCCATCCTATCTTGATGTAGTGTTTGATAGAGCGATTTGGATTCATAGATTGTTACGGTAAAAAAAGACGTTCTGAGGACTGTATCCATACTATAGCTCACTCTTATATACCCGCCCTGAAGCTGTGCATCCCACTTGAATCTATCCTCATACATCGGTGTCTCCTTGACGGAAAATGCGCGATAAACCTCTTCCTCATCCTCGAAGCCGCCAAAGAGCAGCGTGGCAAACACAAGTTGCTGCTTCCAATCTTCCCACGAAAAGGGAGTTGTTACCGGTTCATAGGGGTTGGATGGAAAGTTCACAGAAAGAAAGCGTTCTCCCTCGGTGATTGCGCTGGAAACCCCCGCAATCAGCACCTTGTTCTCCGTATCGCCATAAGTTTCTTCCGGGTCGCGCAGCGTATAAGCGATATGCCCTTTTACGCTAGAGAACGTTTCGGATTCGGAGATGATGCCCGACAGGCCGGTCTTCTTCAAAGCGTTTTTTATAACATTTTCCTTTAAGGGAAAAGCGGGCTGCCGCAGTCTGCTATTTTGGCAGCCGGCAAGAGCACAAAGCATGCCAAAAGCAAGGAATGTAGAAATCGAACGTTTCAAAAGACCGCTCTTGCGCCACATCATGCAATCATGCTCCTTGCTTATTTTTTTGCGTATTTCTACTACGGACGAGTATTGCTCAATTGGGCGTCCCCGCGGGGATTTGTTCCAGCTCTTCTTTCCACTTCATTATTTCTTCATATTGCTTTTCATAAAGCGATTTGGATTCATAGAATGTTATGCGCACAGAATAGGGTTCTGCGCTCCGCGTATCATATTCCATAAATGTCCTGCTCACCCGGACATATGCACCGGAAAGCTGCGCGTCCCACTCGAGTCTCCTTTCATCCTCGGGCGTCTCCTTGTCGGAAAAAGCACGGTAGACTTGTTCCTCATCCAAAAAGCCGCCATAAAGCAGCGTGGCGAATACAATTTGTTGCTTCCAGTCCTCCCATGCAAAGGTACGCGTTCCCGGTTCGCCTTGCTTAGCAATGGAGTCGGCCGTAAAAACCATTGCCAGAAAGCGTTCTCCTTCGGTGATTGCACTGGAAACCCCGGCAATCACCACCCGGTTCTCCGTATCGCCATAAGTTTCTTCCGGGTCGCGCAGTGTATAAGCAATATGCCCTTCGACGCTGGAGTACGTCTCGGATTCGGAGATGACGCCCGGCAGGCCGGTCTGCTCTAAGGCGGCGGTAATTACGTCTTCCTCAAGCGGAAAATTGGGCTGTGGCAATCCGCTTTTTTGGCAGCCGGCAAGAGCACAAAGCAAACCAACAGCAAGAAATGTAGAAATCAATCGCTTCACACAAGCACGCTCCTTTTCCGATTTGTTCGCATCGGGTTAATACTTCGAAGTACTTTTATAATTATAATATCGCAGCCCTGCCATGGTGCTGCCGTCTATGACCAATAGGTGAGGTAGTTAAAATAATATTATGATTTAATGGATAACATGTTAATTATAATCATGGCTATAGTTACTGTCAAGGTGCAGATGATCCTATCGACAAAAGTTGCTATAACTTGCTTTTTGCCTTAAAAGTGTCTGTGTATTGGGCTTTTAGCTTATTACCGCATTCTTATTGCAGATGATTATTTGGAAAAAATTGGACTCACCTTAAACG
>JAEWZS010000250.1 GCA_023458355.1 Bacillota bacterium | reverse complement strand
GCCCGAGGTGGGCTCTATAATAAGCCCGCCCGGTTTAAGCTTCCCGCTCTTTTCCGCGTCGTCGATCATCGCGAGCGCAATACGATCCTTTACGCTGCCAGCGGGGTTGAAATACTCAAGCTTTGCTGCGATACGAGCGTTTAAAGCCTCGCTTTTGCTATAATTATTCAGCGACAGAAGCGGCGTGTTGCCAATTAGCTCCGTAACACTTTCATACAGTTTCATAAAATATATACCTCAATTCATATAGGATTAGTATGATATTAGTATATGCGAGGACTTTTTCCTTGTCAACATGTAAAAAGCACAAGTTAAAAGATTTTTGAAACCTGCCTATCTTGCGGGATATGCATAAAAGTGTTATGCTGAAACCCCGTGATTTTGGGAAACCCATAAAGGAGGTAATGCTTGTGGAAAAATTCATACCGCGAGAAAAGCTGAGCAAACGAAGAAAAAAAGAACTCAATGCACAGCGACGAAACACCTGGGAAGGCATTCGACCTTACACACGCAAAGTAGAAAGCAAAAAACTGTACGACCGTAAAAAAACCTCGTTCACGGATCATTTTCCGAGCGGGGTTTTTTATTGGAGTGAACACAAGGCGGCAGCGTAGGATCTAAGATACTTAAACCGTCAACTCCATAGCTTTCTTATAAGGGTAAATCTGTTTTCTCACAGTCTTTGGTAGTATATAATAAAAAAAGGATTTGCCATATTTACATTTGGGGGTACAGCTGTGAAAAAGGAAACGCTCGCAGCCTTTTACAAAACCCTGTTAACATCGCTTTCCTCGTCGTTTTTACCGCATGCGGAGATTCACGAGAAGGCGCTTAAGTCGCTTCTTATAGAAACCGGCTTTCGTGAGGCGGTTTTAAAAGCCGAGCCTAAAAAGGAAACGCTTTGTCGTGATACGCTTTCCCTTTGCTGCCCCGTGCTGGACAAGCTTTCTATAGAGCCTGAGGAAGGCTGGCTATGTTATGTTTACACTACGCTGTCGGACAAGCTTTTTCCCTCTACAACAAATCGCAGCGTAGAGGTGGATAAGGGCATGTTGTTTTACCTTACCGTGCTCCGCGCCTTTATTGCGTTTGAACGTACGCTTCGCCCCTACGATGCGCTGATTGACTTACTATATGTTTCTGATACGGAGCTTCAAGCAAGCCGTGTACGGGAGGAATACTTAGCTTATAAAGATGCCTGCGAGGATAGCTTCTATTATGAGCTTTTGCGCATCGGAAACGAGCTACTACCGTTTCGTCCGCTTTCCCATGCGGCGGGCGTACACCATGTCGCCGTGCATATGGCGCGAAAGGCAAATGAAGCGGGTGCAAGTGCAGATATTGCCCTTGTCAGCGCAGCCGCTGCCTGCCATGATATAGGTAAATTCGGCTGTAAGGGAAGCGATGCAAAGCGCATACCGTATTTACATTACTATTTTACCGACCAATGGCTTCGCGAGCGTAATATGCCCGCTGTCGCACACATTGCCGCTAACCATTCGACATGGGATTTAGAGTTTGAAAACCTACCCATTGAGTCGCTTCTTTTGATTTATTCCGACTTTCGTGTTCGCGGGCAAATAGGAGCCTTAGGCCAAGAGGAAATGCGTATTTTGTCGCTCATAGAGGCGCGTGATGCCATACTTTCTAAGCTCTATAACATTGACGATGAGAAACGCACCCGCTATGAACGCGTATACCATAAGCTCCGTGATTTTGAAGAATATCTCGCCTCTTTGGGCGTGCGTGCAGACCCGTTTGAAGATGCGCTGACTGTGCCGGATTTGCTTGACGCTTCGCTATTAAGTGAAGAGGAAGCCGTAAAAGGGCTTAGGCTTATGGCGGTTGAGCACAATATAAAGCTCATGCACGCAGTAAGCTCCAACGCCTCGTTTGCAAGGCTTCTGGAAAATGCCCGCAGCGAAAAAAACCTAGACAGCGTACGTACACATTTAAGGCTTTTTGAGGAATACTTCAACTATATGTCGCGCGCCAATAAGCTAAGGCTATTGAATTTCCTCTATGAGCTACTCATGCACCACGAAAGCGATGTGCGAAGGCATGCCGGGCAGATTATGGGGCGCGTGCTCGCCAACCGCGCCATGCCGTACAGGAAGGAGCTTCCGGCGCATGCGCCGGAAAACGCTGCGGCTCCCGCGGTAGACGAGCTTTTAAACGAGGCCGCCTCGCTGTTTCACGACTATCTCGAGCTATTGCTGCACCCCGATCATAAAATATCTTTTAAGCACCGTCTGCGCATCAAAAATTCGCTTAAGGTCGTTGTAGAATGGGTGTTTTCCACCTGCAGGAGCCGAAGCGGCGCGTTATACCTCGACGTATACTTCGCCAAGTTTACGCGCTTTTCAGCGGACGATTGTTTTTCTCTTGCGGATAGCCTTACGCATTTTTCCTCGTCGCTTTTTACACCCGTTCAGCTTCAAGCGCTGATACGCTACATGCGCCCAATGCTACTAAGCTCTGAGGCAGATCATAACGTATGCGCGTTGAGAGCACTTGAAAAGTTTTTATTAGAACGCCCCGAGGACACGCGCGATGAGATCATGTCGGTACTTAAGGATATAGTATATGAGAGCGGCTCCGCGGCAAATTATCTTTTACATAAGATTCGAGGCGATACGGAAGATGCAGCTAATTTACAGGCTCTCTACCTTGAAAGCCTTAAAAATGCCGTGCATTGGACGGTGAAAATCACAAACATCACGCGATTGTTAGAATGGGTTCAACGTGACCATACCCTTGCCTTCCACGCAGCCATGCATCTATCTAACCTTTTGAGTGTAAGCGAGCATCTTCCCGTACGAGAGCAGGCTTGTAATGCGCTTATTCAGATTGCGCCTCTTTTGAGCGTGGAGCAATGCAACGAGATTGTGGTAGATCTATGCCGAGGGCTTGAGACCGGATTATACGAATTTACGCGCTTCATACCGCCCTGCCTTGGTGCGCTTATGGTTTATCTCCCTGAAAGAGAGCTTGACGAAACGCTTGATTCGCTGGAAAAAACCGTCCGCAGCGGCAGCACTGCTGCCGCAAGCGCCGCGCTTGATACCGTAGGTGCTGCGCTTGTATTTGCACTAACGCCTAACGAGGCGTATGACGTACTTGAGGCGCGCACAAACCGGCTTCTCGGCATGCTTTTTACAGGCCTTGCGCACTACAACGACCAGATCGGACGCGCAGGGTTGAACGTGCTTTGCGCGACGCTTTTTTCAAACGGAGCGCTTAGCACCATTGCGCGCCGCAAGCTATTATCGCTCGTCGGGAAAAAGCTTTTGTGCCTACTCAAAGAGCGGCGCATCAGCGAGCTTAACTTCTTTAACACCTCTGCCATGCTCAACCACCTATACCGCTTCATCACGGAATACGAAGTAAGCTCAGTCGCATTTGAGTTTCCGCCGCTGCGCGCGGCAGCATTCTTCCCGGGCACGTTTGATCCGTTCTCTTCCGGTCATAAGCGCATTGTGGAGGAAATTTTGGAACAGGGCTTTGAGGTGTATCTATCCATCGACGAGTTTTCATGGTCCAAATACACGCAGCCAAAGCTCATGCGGCGGCAGATTGCACTTATGTCGGTGGCCGACCGCTTTAACGTGTACCTGTTTCCCGACGATATTCCGATTAACCTTGGCAATAAGGAAGACCTCGTCCGATTAAGGAAACTTTTTGAAGGCCGGCCACTTTACCTCGTGGCAGGATCTGACGTAATTGAAAATGCCTCCGCCTATGCGCCAAACGGTGCGGCTGCAAATCTTGACCATATCGTATTTGCAAGAAGCTCTACAGAGGGTGCGCAAAGCGGGGCTTTGGCAGCAGAGAAGCTCACGGGCAATGTTATAACACTCAAGCTGCCCACCTATTTTGAAGAGGTCAGCTCCTCTCGTATCCGCGAAAACATAGATAAAAATCTGGATATTTCCATGCTTGTCGACCCCGTGGCACAGGGCTATATCTACGAAAACAGCATGTATTTGCGCGCACCGCAGTACAAAACCGTTTTGAGCGCAGCGGCACCATGGTTTTGTGTGTATACCTCTTTAGATTTTGAACTTGAGCGCTCTTTAAACGTGCTTCCCGAAAACATACATGCGCTCGTTAAAAACACTGCGTTGCGTAGCGGTTTTTTAGCGGTTGTTCTCATTAGCGGCGGTAAGACGGTCGGCATTGCATGTGGGCATGTGCTGGATGCATCCCGCCACCGCGAGTTGACGGGCGATGATAAGCTTTTAACGCTTCTTCGCACGCACCTCTCGGGAAAGGTGCTTGAGGTCGACTGCGTATATACATGTGACGATTTTAAAGTGGAGGATGCGCAGGCACTTTTACTAAATGAGCTTTTGGCGCACAGCATTGAGCGCGGTTCGACCTACGCGCTATGCTTTGCAAACGGCGATGCGGCACTTCTAAACGAGCTTTCACGCAAAGGCTTTTTGCATGCGGAAGGTGATTCCGGAGCATTGTATGTTGATATGCGCGCGCCTATGGTGATGCTTGAAGACGCGTTTTTGTGCGTGAAGGAGCCGCATTTGAGTGCGCCCTCCGTCCGCCACGCCATTATGTCTGCCCGCGAACGGCTGCAAAACGCCATTGCCGCACTGCACCCGGGCGTGCTTTTACTGTCCTTTAATGCGGAGCTGCTTATGCAGGCGCTCATTAAAAAGGTACAGCACCATAACGGTGTTTTAGAGGTGCCCCCCAATGTCCGCCGCCTCGGCCCAAACATGTGCGTACCCTACGGCAACATACTTTCAGACGTGGTGGTGCCAAACACCGTTACGAAGGCACTCCATGTGGAAAAGACCTTTACGGCGGATATACGCGGCTTTTCCATCACAGAATACCCGGGGTATTCGACACTAAAAAACCAGGTCAGCATGATCAAATCCTTCGATCGCCCGGTCATTTTGACGGATGACTTTTTCCACAACGGCGTACGCCTTTCGCGCGTATCAACGCTTTTTAAAAACGCAGGGGTGGAACTTTCCATGGTGGTTACGGGCGTACTTTCAGGCCGAGGCAAGGATGTAATGGACGCGCACGGCGGTGAGATCGACAGCGTGTATTTCGTGCCAAACCTTCGTTACTGGTTCACAGAAAGCGTTATGTACCCGTTTTTTGGAGGAGACAGCGTGGCACGGGAAGTAAAAGACGGCAGAAGCCATTTGAACTCCATCAATCTCATCTATCCGTATAAGGCGCCCGATTATTTGCGCGATTGTGAAGAGAGCACGGTTTTTGCGCTTTCCCGTGCGTCACTTGAGAGCGCGTATGAGATACTCCGGGCTTTGGAGGCGGAGCATCAGTCTTACTTTGGGAGAAGCCTTACTTTAGCGCGGCTTGCGGAAGCTCTTAATAAACCGCGCCTCGTGGACCGCGGACATTATCTGAAGTATGACAGGAGCGTTCACGCCTCCTCGTACATCAAGGATGATCTTGAGCAGATTGACAGGCTTAGGCGAGTTTGAACATATTCCGGGAGGTGAATGCATTTGAAGCTCACTTTTTATTCCTTTGAAGGTGCATGCATTGTGCCCGTGGGTATTGAGCCGCCAAAAGGTGCACATGTAACTCAGAAGCCTTTTGTACCCGTGGTATTTATGGTAAACCGCGACCTTAAAAACAACAGGTCTTGGTTTTGTGTACGCGATATCGCCGAGGTGTTTGAGAAGGATGGCCCTTGTTGTTTGCACGAGGCGGATTTATATATAGAAGTTCCTTATGAAAAGAACGAACAATATGCGCTCTTATATAAGCTCGTACATGAAAACGGTGCAGCGGTCATAAATACGGCATTTCCAAAGTATAAGGAAGCGTTTAATACAAGGCTAATGTTCAGGGGAAAGAAGCATCGTGTGACTCTTGCAGGTCTCGGGGACGTGGGAGGTTCGCTTCTTCTTGGGCTTATGCTCCTTGGTGGGGAAGATATAGAAGAGATCGGCATCTATGATAAGAGCTTTGAACGCATGATGCGCTATGAGCAGGAGATGAACCAACTTCTGCCGCTTCAAGAGAACGGGGAAATGCCTCGCGTAACTTGTATAAGCGAGGAGAAGGAACTTTTTTGCGGTAGCGCTTTTTTGTTCTGTGCCTCGCGCGGCGTACCAAACCCCGAAACTTGCAGCGATGTACGCATGGCGCAGCTTGAGAGCAATCGAGCGCTTGTTTTGCCTTATGCGCGCATGGCACGCGAGGTGAATTTTAATGGCTTGTTCGCGCAAATATCAGATCCTGTAGACATACTTTGCCGCGACGTGTTTTTACATAGCAATTCGGATGAAAACGGCACTTACGATTGGCAGGGATTATTGCCCGAGCAGGTGCGCGGTTACGGCCTTGGAGTTATGAAAGCCCGCGCAATGTATGCAGCACGAGAGCTTAAACGCGAAGCGGACTGTGCAAACCTTCGCGTATACGGCCCGCACGGGAACGGGCTTGTGGCGGCAAACGATCCTTGCACTGCTTACGAAGATGCGCTGTCAAAGGAGATTACCATAAATACCGTAAAAGCCAATTTGAAGCTTCGTGAAACAGGCTATAAACCCTATATCGCACCGGCCATATCCTCTGCATGCGTCAGTATACTTCGTACGCTTCGCGGTGCATGGCATGAGGCCGCTACTCCGCTTGGTGGGGTTTATATGGGCTGCCGCTCCCGCATAACCGAGCATGGCGTGGAGCTTGAGCGTTTCAAGTTACATGAAACGCTTTATATAAGGATTGCGGAAACGTACAGGCAGCTAAAAACTATGGAGGTATAACATGCTCACGGTCGTGACCATAGGCCGCTCCGCAAGGCTTGATTTTGTGCTCGATGAAGCGCTTTTAGGCATTTCATTTAGCATGGTTTCCTCGTATGAGGCTATTGACACGAACCTTAAAAATAGACGTATATTGTTTGCGCTTCATGTAAGCGCATACGGCATAGACGCTACTTTAGCTGAGTTTTTGCAATACCTAAGCAAAAATGTACATGCGCTTGACGGCGCATGCGGGGCATTAATCACCGACGGGCAAAGCGACTTATATACAAAGGAGCTTTCGCGCGTGTTGCTGTTTAGTGCAAACCGCGCCGGCTGTATGTTCTTAGGCAAAGCGCTCACAGAAGCGACAGGCTCACTAAAAAACTTTGAAACGCTGGCAAAGGTAACAAGTACGGATGTTTTGGGTGCCTATAAAAACGCTGCAGGGGAGCTTGTTGCACGCCTTAAGGATTTTTCACCGCCGAAAAAGGAGCGCCCGCGCATATTAACGCTCCATTCCTCCGTGCGGGAAACCTCAAATACCCTAGCGCTCGGTTCTGCGCTTCAAAAGCGGCTTTCAACTTTTTGCGATATAGAAGAGATATCCTTAGGTGAGGGGCATGTGCGCGACTGCCGCGGCTGTTCCTACACCATGTGTGCGCATTTTGCGAAGATGGACAGCTGTTTTTACGGTGGAACCATTTTTGAGGATGTTTTCCCCGCGGTGCTCAAGTGTGACGCACTCCTTTTGTTATGCCCCAATTATAACGATGCGCTTGGGGCGAACATCACGGCATTTATAAACCGCCTGACGGCGCTTCTTACAAAAAATGCGCTTTATGATAAGGCTGTTTACGCGATTGTGGTATCCGGCTACAGTGGCGGCGACATCGTGGCGCGGCAGGTACTCGGGAGCTTTTGCTTGAATAAGACATTTTATCTTCCGCCGCGCTTTGCACTCCTTGAGACTGCCAACGATCCGGGCTCAGCCATGCGCCGCGAGGGGATAGAGCTTACGCTAGACGAATTTGCTAACAATATACTTTTACAGCTTAAAAAGAAATGAAGGATGGGGAATGAACTTGGAACAAAAGGGAAGAGCGAAAATCAAGGTCATGAAGGATGGTCCGTATCGTGTTACGGGCGGTATTCCTTTGAGCGAGCAAACCATCACACCGCACGGCGAGGGTTATGTGATGCAAGAGGGCGAAAAGCTCCCGCAAGCGGAAACATACTATCTTTGCCGCTGCGGCAAGTCAAAAAAAGCGCCGTTTTGCGACGGCGCACACACGCTTGTTAAGTTTGACGGCACGGAAAATGCATCGCGCAAAAGCTACATGGAACGCGCACGAAAGCTTACGGGCCCGGACCTCGATTTATATGACGATAACCGCTGTGCATACGCCCGCTTCTGCCACCGAGAAGGCGGTTCCGCTTGGTCTCTCACCAGAAGCTCGGACGACCCCGAAAATAAGGCGGAGGCGATCATTGCCGCAAAAGAATGCCCGACCGGCAGGCTTGTCGCCATGGAAAAAGACGGCACGGTGCACGAGATTGACTGTCCGCCATGCATAGAAGTGGTGCAGGACCCCGAGGAAAAAGTGAGCTGCGGTCTTTTCGTTAAGGGCGGTGTAGAACTTGAAGCCGAAGACGGCTTTATCTACGAGCACAGCATGCGCTATGCGCTTTGCCGCTGCGGTCGCTCCCGCTCAAAACCGATGTGCGATGCGATGCATGTGCCCGTAGGCTGGAAAGATAAATAGTCAAAGTGTTATATTTCATACAAATGCCCATGAGATAAGAAAGGAGAAGCGTGAAAAGAAGTATAGTGATATGTTTGATGATTGCTGTCTTTGCTTCACTGCTGTCTGGCTGTGGGCAGCAATCCTCGGCGGAGAATCTTAATGAAATACCGGAAACTGCTGTTTGCAGAGCAGACGGCGAAGCTTATAGTGAAGAAGAGTTTTTGCAAGGGATTCTCAATAAAGAAGAGGATTATGTGGCCTGGGGCATAACTGAATATTGGGAATATTACTACCGTCCGGCATATATTCCGGAGGGTTTTACGCTTGAGAAAATACTGTTTGCCGGCGGTTATCTTGTTTATCTCTATACAAATGAAGCGAATGAATTATATGAGTTTATATGGAATGTAACACTAAGCGAAGAAGCTGTGCGGGGGCACGGAAAGGAGATAGAAATTCCCGATGTAAAAGAAGACATATATATTGTATCCGGCTCTGGAATGAGTTTTAACGAGGCAAAGAACAATAAAGAATACCGGGAAAGCCGGGTGGATAGTATATATAAAGATGGTTGGGCAGTTACATTTATTATCGAGGGAACTGTATTTGATATAGGCATGCCATTCAGTATTCCCGAAGAAGATCTAAGCAAGTTAATAGATGTTGAGAGGGTATATATAAAAAAATAAGTGCCCCCAACGCGCTCGGGCGGATATGGCCCTCAGATGGGAGACGCTCGTGGCTCGGGCGGATATGGAATCTGCCCCTACAGGCTGCGGATGAATGCCCCCACGAGATAAAAACGCATATGCGTAAAAAAACCTACGGTAATGAGCAGGGGTTCGTGTTTTGCAAGCACCACGCAGTGGCCGTTTTAAGGGGGATAGGGGTTCGCCAAGGGGCCTAAAGGGCTGTCGCGATGTTTACATCGTGACAGCGGGTCGGTGCCGAAAAGGCAAAAAAAGCGCCGGCATCCTTAATACGTCGAGCAAAGCTCGACATGAGTAGTGCCCTTTGGGTATGACGCTTTTTTAGAACCCCGGGATTTCGCCAAAGGCGAAACATCCTTAGCATTATGCATTGCAAATGCTTAATGCGGAATCCCCCCTGGCCCCTTAACGCTTATCGTTCTGTTTTCGACGGTATTTAATCCAGTCATGACGGGTATGAGAAATTTTTTATAAAAACACTAAAACTCCTGCCGGTCCGATTTGTTCACGAACTTGCCGAACTTGTCGATCCACGCAAGTTTGGCAACTCCGGTGGGACCGTTTCTGTTTTTGGCGAGAATAACTTCAGCGGTGTTGTCTGCAGTCTCGTCGTACACGGCAGGCCTAAACAGCATCATAACCATATCCGCGTCCTGCTCAATAGAACCGCTCTCCCTAAGGTCCGCCATGTGCGGCCTGTGGTCAGGGCGGTTTTCCGGTCCGCGCGAAAGCTGCGAGCCGAGTATGATGGGCACGTTAAGCTCGCGCGCAAGTATCTTTAGTGAGCGCGTTACCTCGGCAATCTCATTCACGCGATTATCGCTTTTGCCGCTCGTCTGCATGAGCTGAAGGTAGTCAATTACCACCATATCTAGCCCGCGGCTCGATTTGAGTCTGCGACATTTGCTGCGAATTTCCGTGACATTCATGCCGCCGGTATCGTCTATGTAGATGCTTGCTTTGGAAAGCGGGTCGAGTGTATTGGATATTTGCAAAAGCTCCGAATCGCTGAGTCTGCCCGTTTTCACGTTTTGCATGTCAACACCCGCTTCGGAGCAAAGCATACGCATCACGAGCTGTTCGCGCGACATTTCTAGGCTGAATATACAGATTGTGCTCCCTTTTAATGCGGCACAAAGCGCCATGTTGAGCATGAATGCGGTTTTTCCCATGGATGGGCGGCCTGCGACGATTACAAGATCACTTTTTTGAAGGCCTGTTGTGAGGTCGTCAAGCTCGTAAAAGCCGGTGGTGACGCCTGTGAGCTTTCCCTTTAGCTTAATGAGTTCTCCGATACGGTGATAGCTGTCCATCACTGTATCCTCTATGTGGACAAGTGAGTCTTGCGACTTTTTCATGGAGATGTTGAAAATTCTAAGCTCCGCATCGTTAAGAAGCGCTTCTACGGTCTTTTCGCCCTCGACGGCTTCTTTGCTGATATCGTTGCCCGCCATCACGAGCCGACGCATGATGCT
This sequence comes from Bacillota bacterium, assembly GCA_023458355.1. Taxonomy (GTDB): domain Bacteria; phylum Bacillota; class Clostridia; order Christensenellales; family CAG-138; genus UBA7707. The sequence continues at coordinate 9,495 of JAEWZS010000250.1, read as the reverse complement.
TCGCTCTTCCACGATTTTGATATAATGGGAAGCGTTTGCCGCAGTGGGCGTGTAGATGGAGAGCTCGCTGATGTAATCAGCACCGCCAACGCTTTCAAGCGTGCCGATGCGGCGAAGTGAATCGGTCACGGTTACGCTGTCTACGGCGTTGCCCGTGTTGTAAAGCTTCACCATTACATCGAATATATCCTGATGTATAGGGAGATGGAAATCCTCTGCTTTTAGCTTTTCCACGGCGAGCTCTAAAGCTTCGCGCGAAAGCAAAATGCTTCCGAGCACGCTCTTTTCCGCCTCAATACTCTGGGGCATTGCAGTTACAAAATCAGGTCGCGGCATACTGAAAAATCCTCCGGTTTGGGGTAGTGGGAATCCTTAACTGAGCGATAATACTTCCACCTTAAATTTTGCCGCAGTGTTTTCAAACATGTGCGCGGTCACCTCGGTGATTCCGAGCGCCTTAATCGGTTCTTCAATGCGAATTTTTCGTTTGTCAATCTCGATGCCGTACTGCGCCTTGAGCGCATCGGCAATTTCCTGCGTGCCTACGGAGCCAAACAGCTTCCCGTTTTCGCCCGCCTTGGCAACGACCTTCACGGTAAGCCCGCTCATTTCATTGGCGAGATCCTTGGCGCGCTTCACCTGCATATCTTTGCGGTGCGCATCAGCGCTTTTTTTAATGGCTGCCGCATTGATGGCGGAAGCGTCCGCCGCCGTAGCCAATCCCTTGGGAATGAGGTAGTTCTTGGCGTAGCCGTCGCTCACATTCACCACTTCACCGGCCTTGCCGGAACCTTTTACATCCTGTTTTAATAAAACCTTCACTGCAATTTTGCCTCCTTCAGGTAATCGTAAATGCTATCGGTAAGCCGCTTTACGGCTTCGTCCATCGTAACGCCGTGGAGCTGTGCGCCTGCTACGGTCAAATGCCCGCCGCCGCCAAGGCTCTCGAGCACCACCTGTACGTTGATGTCGCCAAGGCTGCGGCCTGATATCATGATCGCATCGTCCTTTCTTGCAAGCACGAACGATGCGCGTATCCCCTTGATTGAAATAAGCTCGTCCGCCGCCTGCGCGGCGATGAGAGATGCATTTTCTATATCCGAAGGGCAGGCGGATATGGCGATGCCCCGTTCCATGACGAGTGCACCTTCCACAACCTGCGAGCGGCTCTTGTAGGTTTTCATATCGTCTTGGAACATGAGCTTTACCATGCTGTTGTCCGCACCGTTTTTTCGAAGATAAGCCGCCGCTTCGAAGGTGCGTGCGCCGGTGTTGAATGCAAAATGCTTGGTATCAAGCGTAATGCCCGCGAGTATTGCGCCGCATTCAAACGCTGTCGGGCGTATGTTGTCATCAAAATACTGCAATATCTCCGTGACGATTTCGCAAACCGACGAGGCTGCCGCATCAAGGTAATGAAGCGTGGGGTTGGTGATGGAATCAACGGGACGGCGGTGATGGTCGATAAGCACCGTTTTGCCTGCCCGCTCAAAAAGCGAAGGCGAGGCGAGGGAATGAAGCCTTTGCGTATCGACTGCCACTACCACGCTGTTTGGGCGCATCAACATTTCTGCCTGTTCGGGGGTTTTTATGCTGTCACGGTAAAGCTGAATTTCGCGCATGCCTTCGAGTACGCTTTCAATCATGCTGTCACCTTCGTCAAGCACAAAATAGGGTTTGCAGCCTGCCAACAGCGCGCAGCGAATCAGCCCGAGAACCGCACCGATGCAATCCATATCCGGATGCCTGTGACCCATGAAAAACACCTGATCGGAATTTTCCAGTATTTGCCGTAAGGCTTTTGAGAAAAGCCTCGCTTTCACGCGCGATTGCTTAGCCGCAAGCTGGCGCTTGCCTCCAAAGAAGGAATAAGCACTGCCCCGCTTTATGACCGCCTGATCGCCGCCTCGGCCCAAAGCGAGCTCCATCGCCTGCCTTGCGGATTCATCCGAACCCGCAATGCGGTTTTCCATGCCTACCGCTATGGAGAGGGTAACGGGTTGACCGGTGCCTGTATCGATCTCACGCACCTCATCAAGAAGCTTAAAGCGTTCCTTTTCAAGCGACTCTATCTTTTTCGCCTCAAAAACGATGAAGAACTTGGAACTGTCGTAGCGGCGGTAGGAACCGCCTAAGGCGGTGGCAAGCTTGTTTACCCTGCGCTCCACCTCGGCGAGCACAACGCTTTTTGAAAACTGCAAATCGGAGCTTAGCTCCTCGTAATTGTCCACATAGATGAGCGCTACGGTGGGCATCTGCTCCTCGAACAACCTCGAGTAGTGCAGCGCCTCCGTGCGGTCGAGCCAATACTGGAAGGTGAGCGGCTGCGCGCGCTCATGCGAGCGGCGAACAGGTACATTCATGAGTTGGAAGCTCCTGCCGCTGTGCTCAAATGCAAACGCCTGCGGAGGTTCCGAGGGGTCAAACGAAGGGATAAGCTTTCTGATATCCCGCCCGGAAAATTCAGCGTAAAACGCAGAATTGCACCATATGATATGCCCGTCATTGTTGAAGATGACGGATGGGATATTGACGGAGTTGAGAATGCCGCTCGCCGCGCTTTCGTTTTCGCGAAATACATCGTTTAAGGCGATGCGCGTGCGTTTTGCGTACACATTTGCGGAAACGATTGATGCTCCAAAAGCAACCACACTTACGCATGCAAGCAAAAGCCCAAACCAAAGCGGTACGGGACTGTTGATTACGTATAGCGACGCACAGGCGGCAAGCGCTACAACAAGAAGAACGCTCAGCGCCAGATAAGGCTTTTGTTTCATGGCTCGTACCCCCCAAAACACAAGTAGAAACGAATCCGATTTAGGGCGTATAGGATAATGGCAACATGCCCTACTTTTTGCGTATCATGCGGCTCCTTATTTGCATCGTGCGGTCCAGAAGACCGAAACCCGCAAGCATAAAAAGGCTGTATGGCAGCAGCAACACGAATGAAACGTAGATGAATACGCGCCAGCCTGTGGATCTTTTTGGAGAAAACACGGTTGTAAATTCAAAGAATGCAAGTCCCATTAGCGCAAAAGGCGGCACGATAATGCACTGTACCGCCGCTACAACGGCAGGCGTGCCTTCTAAGCCAATGATTGCGCACACCACTGCGCCGATACCTAGGATGATTGCACCCCATAAAAAATCCTTGGGAAGCTGCCAGGCTAAAAACGGAGCCATAGGGCGAATTTCTTTTTTCGCATGCTTTAGAAGCCAATACGCGATAAGCGTATTTAGAAACGCAAATAGTTCCGCTGTGACTAGGATGAGCGTCACAACCGCTTGCGGCACTGCGTCAATCCCACTAAGTATTAGTGCCTCCCAAGCATAGACCTGTTGTTCGCTTGGTAAAATTTGCGGAAGCACGGCGATAAACTTTTTGGCCTGATCTGACAAAATAGCTGTTACGCCGTCAAACGGACCATTGCCCGCGAGGATGGAAGGAAGGCAGGCTATGGCATAGCCCAACAGGGCAAATATTCCACTTATAAAAATTACCGCGTAACGATAGGGCCGTTTCCCTTTTAAAACGAATGCTAAAATGATGGATGCGGGTAAAACCGCTGCAAGCATGTAAAGCGCAATCGCTGTGTCATAGGCAAAAAGAAACAGACCTGCGGCGGCGGTAAGCGATGCAACGACAAATGAAACCGTCCCCCAAGCTGCGCCCACAAAACCCAATAACGCGGGTACGAGCAAAAGCAAGAAGGGCATAAATGCGCTAAGAGCTGCACCGCGCCCGATGAGTAGCGAAAATGCCGCGTGCCTGAGATTGCTTGTCCGATCCAAAAAATTCACCCACTCGCCAAAGCGGGAGCCGCCTTGGCATTAATTTTTGTCTATAGTACGTTTATTATAACATGACCGCGACGCATGGAACAACGCCGCGAAGATATTATTCAGACAACGCTTCGCTAAGCATACCGGAGCCTAAGCAAACCCGGTCGGCCAAGTGCAACCGCCTCCATAGCTTTGTTGAGGCCGCTCACCGTAGGTCCGCTACGCTTTCGCATCCTCGCCGCGCTCTGAAGGCGGTTGCGCATGGGCGACTCCGCAGACCTCGGCCGCATGGTTTGAGTCGGTTTCCAGGCGGAGGAGGGAGGCATAGTGGTACTATTCTGACCGACGACAACGCAGAAACCGGCCAAATCATGCGGCCCAGGCGGGTTCGCTTAGGCTCCGATATGCTTTAGCGCATCCCGCCCGTTTTTGAGCGTTTCGTCGACCTCACGATAGAGAGCATCGCAAAAATCCGTCATTGTTTTTTCACGCTTTTTGGCAAGTTCAAAAGCACGTTTTGTATAAAACTGCCCGTACAGCTTTTTAAGCTTGAAGTGATATTCCTGAAAAAACGTGGAAACATCCGCACCGCCGCCCTCTACAAGAATATCTCCGTTTTCGTCAAGCGCGTACAGAGGCTCGCTCATGCTGCCGCCGTATTGGAGCGAGCGTGCAATACCAAGGGCTCCCGTCACGTCGAGCTTATCTGCATCGTAGAGAATCTTTGCCTCTATGGTCGAAGGTATGTCGTCGATGCGGTAGCGGTGGGTGCGGATTGCGTCGCTTACATGCTTGGCTTTATTCTCACACCAACCGTTTTGCATCAAAAAGTCGTATGCCATTTCAGCACCGACACGGGCGTGGCATACGCGCTCGTCTCTAGCCTGCAAGGGGCGGGCAATATCGTGTAATAGACATGCGGCAATCAAAACATCGAGGTTTACGTTTTCCTCGTACCCAGCGATATCGAGTGCACAAAAAAGCACGCGTTCGATGTGAGCGCGGTCGTGTGCGCTGTCACCGGCTTTTTCGAGCATGTATTTCTCGATACAATAAAACATGTTCTTATCCATAAAAATCCTTTCCCCGCCTTTTAAAAAACCGCCCGAAAGCGATTTCTGCTTACTGGGCGGTTAAGAAGGCTAACGACTTCGAAGAGTTAAATTAGTCTGATACGTAGGGCAGTAGGGCTATCACGCGCGCGCGCTTGATAGCAATAGCCAGCTCGCGCTGGTGTTTGGCGCACACGCCGCTCATGCGGCGGGGCATAATTTTGCCGCGCTCTGTCACAAACTTGCGCAGACGTACCGTATCTTTATAGTCGATATGCTCGACCTTATCGACGCAGAAGCCGCAGACCTTGCGCCTACCTTTACGTGGGCCGCGCCTCATTTTACGTTCTTCCATTGTAACGCTCCTTTCAATAAATCAAAGCAATATAAGCGATTGTCAGAATGGCAGCTCGTCGTCGACGTCGGTAAAGCCTTCAGGCTCAAAATCAGCGCCGCGCGTACTTAATCCGGACGGGGAATGCTCTTGGTTAGAGCCTCCGTCCTGGGAGCGCGGTGTGAGGAATTCCACATCGTCCGCGATAATCTCGGTGACGTACCGTTTCGTGCCGTCCTTAGCTTCATAGTTGCGGTTTTGCAACTCGCCCACCACACACACCTTGCGCCCTTGCGAGAGGTATTTACCGCAAAGCTCACCAAGCTGGCGCCACGCGACAATATTGAAAAAGTCGGTGGGACGTTCGCCGCTTTGGTTTTTGTTCTTGCGGTTGACAGCGATGGAAAATGTGCAGACGGATACGCCCGAGCTGGTAGTACGCACCTCCGGGTCGCGGGTGAGGTTACCGATTAGGATTACCCTATTCATGCTATGCCATCCTTTCTGTCGTGTTAGGCGTCCTTACGGACTACGATAAAGCGAAGGATGTTCTCGTCGTTGTTGAAGTTACGCTCGAGTTCCTTGGGGAGCTCGCTCTCAGCTTCAAAATTGACAAGCACATAATAGCCTTCCGTCTTATAGTCGATGGGATACGCCAAACGGCGCTTGCCCCACTCGTCTACGTTTTCCACGACGCCGCCGTTGGCGGCGATGATGCCCGAAAACTTCTCGATGGCAGCCTTAATGGCTTCCTCCTCCAGTTCCGGCGTGATGACATACAGGGTTTCATACTTGTTCACGCTTTTCACCTCCTTATGGTCTTATGGCGCAGCCTCAAAGGACCGCGCAAGAAGTACGTTAGCATGGTATTATAGCACAATCACCTTAATTGTGACAAGCTTTACTTAGGAAAGCTTTTTTAATCCGAAGTGAAGCCGACGTAAAGCTTCTTCACGTCCTAAAAGAACCGCAATCTCAATAGCACCGCCCGGTGTCACCTGTTTCCCGGCTAAGGCGATGCGCACCGGCCACAAAAGCGTGCCGTTTTTAACCTGCATTTGCTCGGCCATGCCCATCAAAAGCGCGTGGATGCTTTCTTCCGTCCAATCGCTAAGCGCTTCGAGCGCGGGAATTACGGCGTTTAACATGTCCTTTGCTACATTGGCGTCGGTCTTGGATTTTTTGTTGGTAAAAAGCTCCAAGTCGTAGTTTTCATCTAAATGGACGAGGAAATCTACCATCTCGGGAATTTGGCTGAAGATCTCCACGCGAGGCTGTAAAATGCGGCAGAGGATGGAAGCATCCATGTTAGAAATTCCCGCTGTTCCATAATACGGCTTTGCATGTGCGGTGAATTCGGCTTCCGTAAGGTCGCGTACATATTGCGCGTTAAGCCACATGAGCTTAATCGGGTCGAATATGGCATTGGACTTACTAAGCCCCTCAACGGAAAACGCATCGACAAGCTCAGAAAGTGTGAAGCGCTCGCGTTCGTCCCCCGGGTTCCAGCCAAGTAAAGCAATGTAGTTGACAATGGCTTCTTTAAGATAGCCCTTGCCGATATAATCCTCATAATAAGCGTCACCGTCGCGCTTACTCAACTTATGCGTAGCGTCGCGCATGATGTTGGTGAGGTGGATGTACAGGGGCTTTTCCCATTTGAACGCATCGTAAAGAAGGTTGTACTTGGGTGTGGAGGCAAGGTACTCATTACCCCGGATGACGTGGGTGATGGCCATGGTATGGTCGTCCACGACGTTTGCAAAATTATAGGTAGGCATTTTGTCGGCTTTTATGAGTACCTGGTCGTCAAGGTCCGCACAATCCACGGCAATATGGCCGTAGATGAGATCGTCAAAAGATGCCTCACCCGAGGCGGGCACATTCTGGCGGATGACATAGGGCGTACCGGACATAAGCTTTTTTTCAATCTCGTCCGTGCTCAAATGCAAACAGTGCTTATCGTACTTAAAGGTTTCTCCGCGTTTGGCGGCTTCCTCGCGGCGCGACTCAAGCTCCTCGTTGGTGCAAAAGCAGCGGTACGCATGGCCTGTTTTTATAAGCTCCTCGGCATAGGGCAGATACATTGCCTTACGCTCGCTTTGCACATATGGACCGTACGCGCCGCCAACATCGGGGCCTTCGTCCCAAGTAAGGCCTATGCCCTTGAGGGTGCGGTATATTACCTCCGTGGCACCTTCCACATAGCGGTTTTGGTCGGTATCCTCGATACGGAGGATGAACACACCCCCGTTTTTGCGCGTGAACAGGTACGTATAAAGTGCAGTGCGCATACCGCCAAGATGCATATACCCCGTGGGTGAAGGCGCAAAGCGCGTGCGAACGGTGGACATGGTTATGTTTCCTCCATCATCGTTTGTATACAGCGGCAAAATCGCCGCATATTATTAGACTATTTACCGGGCTTGAAACTATCCTTAAGGTCTACGGCGCGGTTGAAGACCGGCGCAGTTACGGTATGGTCGGGATCGGCACAGAAATAGCCAACGCGCATAAACTGGAAGCGGTCGCTTTCTTTTGCATTTGCGAGCGCGCGCTCCACATAGCCGTGCTTAATTACAATGGAATTGGGGTTGAGTCGGCTTATAAAATCCTTCTTCGCGTCCTTTTCCTCATCGCCATCCTCCGCCGAAACATCCTCCTCATAATCGAGAAGCAAAGGCTCATACAGGCGGAATTCCGCTTGTATGGCTTCGGCCGCGCTCACAAAATGGAGCGTTCCCTTTACCTTGCGCTCGCTCTCGCCGCTTTTTGTTAAGGGGTCGTAGGTGCAGTAAACGGCGGTAACATTGCCGTTTTCATCCTCTTCATGCCGTACGTACTTTACGATGTACGCGCCTTTCAGGCGCACCTCGCCGCCCGGCTTGAGGCGAAAATACTTCGGAGGCGGATTGGCGCTAAAGTCTTCGCGCTCGATGAAAAGTTCGCGCGAAAACAGCACCTTTCGGCTGCCCATATCGGGGTTGCCCGGGTGATTTTCAAGCTCGATCTCCTCGGTTTTACCTTCTTCGTAGTTTTCTACAACAAGTTTTAGGGGATCCAGCACAGCCATCATGCGGGGTGCTTTTACGTTGAGGTCCTCTCTGAGACAATGCTCCAGCATGGCGGTATCCACCACGGAATCCGCCTTTGCAACACCCGCACGGGTCAAAAAGTCCTTGATAGACTCGGCTGTGTAGCCGCGGCGACGTAAACCGCAAAGTGTAGGCATACGAGGATCATCCCAGCCGCGCACATGCTTTTCTTCAACAAGACGCCTTAAATAGCGCTTGCTCATAACGGTATTAGTGAGGTTTAAACGCGCAAACTCAATTTGACGGGGGCGCGGATCAAACTCGCACTGTTCGGTCACCCAGTCGTAAAGGGGCCTATGTGCCTCGTACTCGAGCGAGCAAAGCGAATGCGTTATACCCTCAAGAGCATCCTGTATGGGGTGCGCAAAATCGTACATGGGGTAGATGCACCATGTATCGCCCGTGTGGTGGTGCGATACATGTAAAATGCGGTAGAGCGCAGGATCGCGCATGTTGATGTTGGGAGATGCCATGTCGATTTTCGCGCGCAATGTATATGTGCCGTCTTCAAACTCGCCTTTTTTCATGCGCTCAAAAAGGTCAAGGTTTTCGTCAATCGGTCTGTCTCGCCAGGGGCTGTTTTTACCGGGCTCGGTGAGCGTGCCGCGGTAAGCGCGCATCTCGTCTTTTGTAAGCGCGTCCACATAGGCGACGCCCTTTTTAATGAGTTTTATCGCGAGATCGTAGCAGGTATCAAAATAATCGGAGCCGTTTAGGAGCTTATCCCATGTAAAGCCCAGCCATTTTATGTCGTACTTGATGGCGTCTACGTATTCGACATCCTCCTTAGTCGGGTTGGTGTCGTCAAAACGAAGGTTGCACTTTCCGCCGAATTTTTCCGCAATGCCAAAGTCAATCCACAGCGCTTTAGCGTGGCCGATATGTAGGTAACCGTTCGGCTCAGGCGGGAAACGGGTTTGGACGCTGACTCCTTTTTGCGCGATGTCTTGTTCCACGATTTCCTCAATAAAGTTTTTTGGAGCCCTAAGAAGTTCTTCCATGCTTCCACGCCCTTTCTAAAGCCTATTTTGTAATATCTCATTATGAGGTCGACAACACCCGGTGTCAAGAAAATGCTGCCATTTTTGCCGGTAGGGTTACAGCGCGGCAGCTTCTATTTTAATCCGTACGAGCGCATTCCCACGGCTTGCGAGAAAGCGAAGGAGGTCCTCCGGTTTTATGGCGAGCGACGCATCGGAAACACAAGGGGGCATGCATACATAAGGATAGC
>JAEWZS010000249.1 GCA_023458355.1 Bacillota bacterium | reverse complement strand
CCGATAACATCAGCGTCATCCTCGTAAAGAACAAGGAGGTGCTCTAATGGCGGATATCGTACTATCAGATAGGTACCGCATTGTAGAGCTCATCGGCTCGGGCGGCATGGCGAACGTCTATAAGGCGGTCGATCAAAAAACAAATAAGGTCGTCGCAGTCAAGATGCTCAAAGACGAGCATCTTGAAGATGCGGAATTTTTGAGACGCTTTGAGCGTGAGGCGCCGGCGGTATTATCTCTTTCGCATGAGAATATTGTGAAATCCCACGACGTGGGCGAGGACGACGGCGTTCCCTATATTGTTCTTGAATATGTAGAGGGCAGTACTGTTAAGGAAATTATCGAGCGCGAAGGTGCACTTTCCCCGCGCGTGGCGGTGAGCGTAGCATCGCAGGTATTGAGTGCGCTTTCTCATGCACATGAGCGCGGTATCATTCACCGCGATGTAAAACCCCAAAATGTCATCATCACCCCAAGCGGCAGGGCGAAGCTTACGGATTTCGGTATCGCTAGGGATGTTGCCTCCACCACGCGCACGTTTGCCGGCACCAACGTGATTGGCTCCGTTCATTATCTGTCGCCTGAACAGGCGAGAGGCGATGAGGTAACCACTGAAAGCGACATTTATTCTTGCGGCATCATGCTTTATGAAATGCTTTTAGGGGAGGTACCCTTCGGAGGGGAAAACTCCGTTGCAATCGCGTTAAAGCATCTCCATGAGGAGATTACCACACCCATGGAGGCGGATCCGAAGATTCCTCGTGCGCTATCGGATATCATTGTCAAGGCGACCAGTAAAAAGCCCTCTATGCGCTACCATAGTGCTGCGGAAATGCGTGCGGATTTACAGCGCGCACTTCGCGAGCCGCATGGGAAATTCGCTCGCATCAGGCGCAAGGATAAGGAAAAGCACAGCCGCCGTTACGGGATTTTAAATATTGCGCTTTTAATTGTTGTCTTTATTGGGCTTTTTGCAGCGTTGTTTTTCATTATCCGAGCGTGGGGTGACAGTGGTACAAACGGTACGGACGATTATATAATCCCGACGGTCGAGGAGAAAAAAATCGGAGATGCCGAGGAGCTTGCGAAACTTCGCGGTTTTGAGATTTTTGTGCAGAGCTATCAGACGAGCACACAGTATCAGGAAGGTGTTATCATCAGCCAGGAACCTTTAGGCGGCACACGCGGTAAGCCCGGTGACATTATAAATGTGGTCGTAAGTTCCGGAAGCGACCGAGCTGTAGTACCAAATGTTCTTGAGATGACACTCCCGGCTGCCACAGTTGAGATTGAAGACCAGTCTCTAAAGGTAGGCAATGTAGAATACGTTGAAAGTGAACGTCCCGACGGAGAAGTGGTGGGGCAAAACCCACCTGAGGGCACGGAGCTTTTAAAAAACGATACGGTAGACTTGCAAGTAAGCGGTACACCCGGGCAGGTGCCGCTTGAAATGCCCAATGTTACGGATACCATCCTCAATAAAGCGCTCTATGCGCTCCGTGAAGATGGGTTCAACCATATATGGCTCAGATTTGCAAAGCCTGCATCCGGCGAAAAAGATGAGATCGTGTTTAAACAAAACCCAGCCGCGGCAATGGAAGCAAGCCCTAACGGCCTCGTGGAGCTTTGGGCATATCGCAGCGTGCTCGGAGATTTTAGCGCTGATATTGCCGATAATGTAGATGTTTTAGGTGCGGAGCAGACCGTTGTGGTCACATTGGAAATAAGCAAGGGTGTCGAGGTCGTACTATATGAGGCGGTGCTACCCGTTGGAGAAAAACAGCCTGTATCCTTCACCGGATATTTCTTGTCGGAAGGCGAGTTCAAGTATATGGTTTACCTTAACGGCGTCAAAGTGCACGAGAGCACCGCATTATTTACGAGGAAGAATTCATGAGGAGACTGTATTGGGGGAGCAATAATTGCAGGGCACCATTTTAAAAGGCGTCGGCAGCTTTTATACCGTTTTGTGTGATGATGGGACCGCCTACACCTGCAAGGCACGCGGCAAATTTCGCGTAGATAAAGTAACGCCTTTGCCGGGTGACTGTGTGGAGTTTGAAGTCTCGGGAGAACAAGAGGGTTACATGCTCGCAATCCTGCCGCGAAAAAACTCGTTTGCACGCCCTGCCGTGGCGAATGTCGATCAGCTTGTGATCGTCATGGCGGCGTCTGCCCCCAAGCCCGATCTTCTTTTAACCGACAGGCTGCTACTTGATTGCGAACGGCGCGGCGTTACACCTCTTCTTGTGCTCAATAAATGCGACGAGCGCGATGAGGCGATTATAGAAGATATAAACGCCCAGTACGGGCCAGCCGGTTATCGGCTGATCGTCACCTCCGCACACGAGGGCGACGGGCTCGATGCGCTCAAAGCTGCGCTTTTTAACAAGGTTTCCTGCTTCACCGGCCAATCGGCGGTGGGGAAAACATCGCTTCTAAATGCGCTTTTGCCGGAGCTTGATTTGCCTGTAGGGGATCTCTCTAAAAAAATTGACCGAGGAAAACACACCACCCGCCACGCAGAGCTTGTGCCCGCTTACGGCGGTGCTGTGGCGGATACGCCGGGGTTTAGCCTTCTTGAAATGAGCGAGCTTAAGCCCGAGGAACTAAGTCTCTTTTACCCCGAGATGAGGAACCATTTAGGGGAATGCTATTTTACCGCATGTATGCATATCTCAGAGCCGGACTGTGTTGTGAAGGATCTAATTGGCACGAAGGAGCTTTCGTGCGGTAGGTATGAGCGCTACTGCGAGCTTACAAAAGAACTAATCGAAATGAGGAAACATCGCTATGATTAAGGTTGCACCGTCTATTTTATCCGCCGACTTTGCCGATATGGGGCGAGAGGTAGAACGTGTGGAGGCATGGGGTGCGGATTACGTGCATTTTGACGTGATGGACGGTAGCTTTGTTAGCGCCATCACATTTGGCCCCGCCATGTGCAAGGCCGTAAGAAAGCATACCTCGCTCCCGCTTGATGTGCATCTAATGGTAGAACACCCGCAAACGCATATCGAGCAATTCCGCGATGCGGGTGCTGACATACTTACATTTCATGCAGAGGCAGAAAGGCATATCCACAGGACTTTGCAATCTATCCGCCTTGCCGGCATGAAAGCCGGTGTTGTATTAAACCCCGCAAGCCCAATTTGCCTCATCGAGCATGTGCTCGATCTATGCGATATGGTGCTTTTAATGAGCGTCAACCCCGGTGCGGGCGGGCAGAGCTTCATCCCTGAGACGCTTAAAAAGATTAAAGATCTTCGCACTATGGCAAACGAGCGCGGTCTCACGCTTGATATCGAGGTGGACGGCGGCATAAACCCCGAGACCGCAAGGCTATGTATCGATGCCGGTGCAAACGTACTCGTTGCAGGCAACAGCGTTTTTACTGCGAAGGACCCTACGTCGATGGTAAAGGCGATAAGGGAAGGAAAGTTCTGAACAAGGTTATATGATAGACTTTTCATTCAATATACCAACCCGCATACTCTTTTCTCGCGACGCAGTCCGAAACAATGCGGAGGCACTGCGTTTAGGTACGCGGGCTTTTTTGGTGACGGGGAAGAGCTCAGGCAGGCTTTCGGGAGCATTGAACGATGTGGAGCACGAACTTAATGCGCTTAATATTGCTTGCGAAACATTTGAGGGCGTAGGGAACAATCCTGATGTGGAGCAGTGCCGTGAGCTTGGCGCACGTGCACGCGCGTTTCGTGCAGACATTATCATCGGCATCGGCGGCGGCTCGCCTATCGATGCGGCAAAGGCTGTTGCGGTTTTTGGTGCTATGGACTTAGAGCCGGAGATGCTGTTTCAAAACAAATACGAGCATGTGCTTCCCATTGCTGCTGTCCCCACTACTTCAGGCACGGGCAGCGAGGCGACTCCATGGTCTGTGCTGACGTGGAAAAAGGTTAAGACTAAGCAATCGTTTGGCGGGATTAAAACCTTTCCTCGCGTGGCTTTTTTAGACCCAAGCTATACGGAATCGCTTTCACCCTCTGTCACGCTCGATACCGCTTTCGATGCATTTTCGCATTGCTTGGAAAGTGTTATCTCCACAAAGGCATCGCCTGTGACGGATGCCCTCAATTTCTATGCGCTTTCTCATTTCGGTAAGCTATTAAAACCTTTAGAGCGCGGCGAGCATTCTTTCATACGCGACGAGCTGATGCTTGTTTCACTCCTCGGCGGTATAGCGATTGCCAACACGGGCACTACGCTCATGCATGCTATGGGATACCCACTCACTTACTTCAAAAATGTGCCGCATGGCAGGGCAAATGCCTATGTACTTCCTCCTTATCTCGCGGAGGTGGGTGCTTGTCGGCCGCAAAGGCTCGAGGTTGCGCTCAAAGCACTCGGAATTTCACGGGAGGAACTTATAACGTTTACCAAGTGTAAATTCCCGTTCGATGTGAATGCGAACATAGAGGAGCTTTCTCTATGGGCCACGCAGACGGCATTAAAGGATCCGCAGAAAACGACAGGCGTGCCTAATGACAGTGAGCATATACGGGAATTGTATGAGATGCTGTTTTGATCATGCTTTTAGAACGTAATAACGAAGAACGTCATCCTCGTTCGTAAAGGTAAACCCAACCTTTTCAAGTACATGTGCGCTGCGCTTGTTTCTATGGACGCAGTCGGCATACAGCGTATGAAAACCCAACTCATGAAATGCATATGCGATAATAAGCTGTTCTGCCTCTGTACCGTAACCGCGGTTTTTGAAGGTGTCGTTTGCAAGATGTACGCTCATGGTCGCACAGCCTTTTTCAAAGTCTATGCGTTTGAGTTGTATTTCGCCTATGGCTCTTCCTTCAAGGCATATGGCAAACAAGCGCCTGCTTTCGTCTGCTGACATTTTATCAAAATACCTGTTTGTAGTTGCTTGGTCATATACATAGCTTTTATCCAACATGTCAAAGTCGGCCACATAGCAGCGCCAAAACTCATGGCACAACTCGCGCGTATAGGGATGCAATGTGATGAGCTTTCCCATAAGATAAGGGTTCGTCTCCCCCTTAAGCATGTTTCTTTACGCCTTTCCCTTGTTCGCCTTAGCGCTGAAGTCGGTACACCGCATGCGCAGTATCGTTACCACATTCACGGTTTTTTCGTCAAAATCATAAGTGCCTTCACCGCATTGATGCTCCATAATCTTGATAAGCGCACTGCGCTTATCATCAAATGTCTCAACGACTTCTATTTTCCCAAATCCCATGAGACATTCGTAGTAAGAGGTATAGGTGTCGGTTGCCTCATCGTATTTAAGCTCAAACGAGCAATCCATTTCAAAGCAGGCACTTGGGTTTTCCTTAATAATGTCGAGCTTTTTCCCTTCCCGCGCGCTATGCAAATAAAGCGTAATCGCCGTGCCGTCAAAATCGTACCCGAAGTTCATCGGCACTATGTAGGGAAACTCGTTACCGCAAAGCCCAAGACGCATGATCTTGCATTTTTTTAAAATGCCCGCATAATCCTTAGATTCCCTGTCCGCGCGCCGCATAAAAAGCCCCCCTAAGATAGATAGGACAAGTATATCATTTGTGCAGTGCATATACCATATTTTGTCGATGGTGTGTATGTGCTATAATAGAAAAGATCATAATGGACGGGCAGAGTATTCGAAATGACGAATTATCGTGTAGGCGAAACCATACGAAAATTGCGCACGCAACTTGCCATCACACAGGAAGACCTTTGTGACGGTATTTGCGCTGTGCCGACGATGTCTCGCATCGAAAACGGGCATCGTTTGCCGAGCAAGGCGGTTTTTGATGCGCTGATGCAACGCATGGGCAGAAGCAGCGATTTATATGATGTCCTTATGAGCGACCATGATTTTGCGATACATGAGAAAAAATACGAATTACGCGAGAGCGTCGTCGTACGGGATTTCGAAAAGGCGAGAGTGCTGCTGGATGAATTCAACGCGCTGATTGCAGATGACGACGAGAAGCTGCACCAGCAGTTTTCCCTATATATGAGTGTTATTATCGGCGCAGAATGCGGCATGCCAGACGCTGAAGCTTTAGAAAAACTCCAAAAAGCTATATCTCTCACAATTCCTAAGTACAACAAAAGTAAGCTCAGCGAGTTGTACTTGGATTTTGATGAGATCACAATCTTTAATTACATCGCAATCGTGTATGGAAAATTGCGCAGGCTTGACGATGCTACCAAGCTCTTCACAGAACTTGAAGAATACCTGGCCTGCCGTCATATCGACGCGCAGGAGAAGATGCGCACGTATCCTATGGTATTATATAACCTATCAATGTGCCTAGGGCAAACCGAACGCTATTTAGACTGCATTCGTATCTGCGACAAGGGAATTCAATTGTGCAAGCAAACAGACTGCACGCGCTTGATGGCTAAATTTTATTATAACCGCAGCTGGGCCATACAAAAACGCGGAAAGCCGGAACAGAAAGAGGAAGCGAAAAGCAGCATCATATTTGCCTATCTACTTGCTTTATCGGTAGATAACAACACAAATATGCAGCTTTATGCGGAATTTGCACGAGAACACTTCGGACTTGAACTTCCGGAAATGTTCCACTACTTACCAATGATTTCCCATTCGCCGTCACAGCAAAGCTGAATCCCCTGCGGTTGATCTGCTTTTGCCTGTACAACGGAAAAAATACCGATGAGAGCGAATACGCAAGCGAATAAGATAAAGAACTTAGCTGTTTTTTTCATGTTGTAAAATCTCCTTTTTTCTAGTATTCTAACATCAAAGAGGATATTCACCATGCCGTTTTCGGAAAGTATAAATTTTCCGATTACGTCATGGTTTTTGTTTTTATAACAAGCTATTATAAATTGTTAAAGAATCCCACAACGCAGGATGATCGGTTTTGTGAGGTTTTATTATGAAAAAAATGTCTTTTGAACAATTTAAAGAGTATTACTGTTCACGGTATGTCAACTATTATCGATTTTCGGCTTATGCCGGTATGGAAAACATTATTGACTATGTGTTAGCAAACGGTGATCTCTGGTTTTATATAGCATCAGGCGAGTTATATGCGCTTCACACGCTTGGTTTTGAAGTGCTGCGCTGTGAGGATGGCTATATCTTTTATCGAGTGAATGCGTCTTTGACGGACCAAATTGACCTTGGCGATTGTTTGATTGCAATAAATGACCGTTCTCCGGATGAAATCTACAATACGAACGAGGTGGAAAGGGATTGCATCGATTTGATCATTAAAACACCGCTGGGGCTTATGAAGAATATTACGTTAAAGCTGCCGAAACCGGAAGAGGATCATAGAATCGAAACGCTGTATGAATCCCTGTCCGAGGATTTGGGATTTATAAAAATCCGAGCGTTCAGCCTCAATGATATTGAAACATTAAAAACGCTGCTTACTCAAAAAACGAGGATTATCATTGATATAAGCAGTTGCTCCGGTGGGCCGATCAATGAAATGCTGCAATATGCCAATCATTTTGCAGATCAAAATATGAAGCTGAGCTTTGAGGATAAAAACGGCATAGTAACACATAAAGTCCTTCCTGCCCAAAGTAATAATGGTATTGCCGTAAAGCAAATCGACTTTATTGTAAGCTCCGCAACCGCAAATACTGCAGAAATGTTTTGCTTGTTGTTAAGAAGCTATTATGCCGGTATGATTTACGGAAAAAAGACGACGGGGAACATGCTTGTTCAGGAACTTATAGATGTTGAAGGGGTAATTGTAGCGCTTCCGGTTTACAGGCTTATTAAGCCTTATCGCTTCTATAACGGTACGCTTGCAAATTATGACGGTGAATGTATACTGCCCGATTGTGCAGAGAGCCTTATAAGTTGATTGCTTAGAACAGCGCTAAATTTTTCAACACATACTATAAAAGACTGTAATTAATTAGAAATAGCATTTTATTCACACGTAGGGTACAATAGTATCGTGCGTATTTATGCATATCCAAGGCTACAAAGGAGAATGCTCATGTTTAAAATTGTTTCTAAAGAAGAGCTCAACCCCACCGTGACACTCATGCGCATCGAAGCTCCGGACATCGCTAAAAAGGCGGAGCCGGGACAGTTTGTAATTTTGCGCGTGGATTCTAAAGGTGAGCGTTTCCCCCTGACAATCGCAGATTATGACCGCGAGAAGGGGCTTATTACTATTATTTTTCAAATTGTGGGCGCTGCGACCAAACTCCTAAACGGATTGAACGTTGGCGATTCCCTGCACGATTTTGTTGGTCCCTTAGGTGTACCTTCGCATGTGGAAGGGCTTAAAAAAGTGGCTGTGATAGGCGGCGGCGTGGGCAGCGCAATTGCGTACCCCGTTGCGAAAAAGCTCCATGAGCTTGGCGCAAAAGTGCATACCATTGCCGGCTTCCGCACCAAGGACCTTGTCATCCTTGAAGAGGAATTCCGAAACGTAAGCGATAAATTCTTCATCATGACCGACGACGGCAGCTACGGCGAAAAGGGCCTTGTGACCAACGCATTGAAAACTCTTATCGACAGCGGTGAAAACTACGATGAAGTGATTGCCATCGGCCCTATCATCATGATGAAATTCGTGGCGAAGCTCACCAAGGAGTATGGTATCAAGACCGTGGTGAGTATGAACCCCATCATGATCGATGGAACGGGCATGTGCGGCTGCTGCCGCCTATCCGTGGGCGGAGAAACCAAGTTCGCTTGTGTGGATGGACCGGAATTTGACGGGCATCTTGTGGATTTCGATCAGCTCATGAAACGCAACCGTGTCTATTCGGCCTTCGAGCAAAACCGTGCGCGCGAAGCCGACTGCAGGCTAATGGCAAAGAAGGTCGGTGAATAATATGGCATACAATAATTCCCCCAATAAAACTCCCATCCCCGAGGCAAATCCCGAAGTTCGAAACAAAGACTTCAATGAGGTCGCGCTCGGCTATACGGCGGAGGACGCCGTAAACGAAGCGAACCGCTGCCTCAACTGCAAGCATAGGCCTTGTGTGAACGGCTGTCCCGTAGGTATTGCGATCCCTGATTTTATTACTTTTATAAAAGAGGGTGACTTTGCTGCCGCCGCAGAAAAGATATATGAAACCAACCTCATGCCTGCCATATGCGGTCGCGTATGCCCGCAGGAAAAGCAATGCGAACAGCTTTGCGTGCGCGGCATTAAGGGTGACCCTGTCGGCATAGGCAGGCTGGAGCGTTTTGCGGCGGATTATTATATGAATAACGTCACGAAGGATCCCGTTGTGCCTGAGAAAAACGGGCATAAGGTGGCGGTGGTCGGCTCCGGTCCCTCCGGCCTTACCTGCGCGGGCGAGCTTGCCCGCATGGGTTACGAGGTGACGGTGTTTGAAGCGCTGCATGAGGCAGGCGGCGTATTGGTGTACGGCATACCCGAATTCCGTTTGCCGAAAAAAATCGTGAGCGACGAGATAGAAAACCTTAAAAAGCTCGGCGTAACCATACGTACCAATTTTGTAGTCGGTAAAACGGCCACGGTGGACGAGCTAATTGAGCGTGACAATTTTGAAGCCGTCTTTGTAGGCAGCGGCGCAGGGCTCCCCTCGTTTATGAACATCCCCGGTGAGGAAGCGGGCGGTGTGTATTCCGCGAATGAATTCCTTACCCGCATCAACCTCATGAAGGCATTCCGTACGGATGCTGAAACCCCCATTCCGCACCCGAATAAGGTCGTGGTGGTTGGTGGAGGCAACGTAGCTATGGACGCGGCGCGCTGCGCGAAGCGCATAGGTGCCGAATCGTCCATCGTATACCGCAGAACGGAAAAGGAACTCCCCGCGAGGATTGAGGAAGTACACCATGCCAAGGAAGAGGGCATCGAGTTCCATTTCCTTGTCAGCCCCGTTGCAATTTTAGAAGATGAAAACGGCTGGGTGCGCGGTGTGCGTTTTGAAAAAATGCGCCTGAGCGAGCCTGATGCTTCGGGCCGCGCAAAGCCGGTGCGCATAGAGGGCAGCGAATTTGAGATAGAGGCCGACTGCGTAGTCATGGCCATCGGCAATTCGCCGAATCCCCTCATAAGCCGCACCACAGAGGGTCTTGAGGTAAACCGCCGTGGCTGCTTGGTCCTTCGAGACGAGGACACAGGCCTTACCACGCGCGACGGCATCTTCGCCGGAGGCGACGCTGTAACAGGCGCTGCAACGGTCATCCTCGCCATGGGTGCCGGCAAAACCGCAGCGAAGTCAATCGACGAGTATATTAAGGCGAAACAGTAAAGCATGATTTTAAAAGGTCCTCCGCACAAGCGGAGGACTTTTGGTATATCCGGAAAAGTGATAAGTACTGTCTGATTTCTTATTCGACGTAAACAAAGTGTTTAACGTTTTCCGGCAGACTAAGGATGTCTTGTTCGAGTCCTGTTGGATAGAGCACTATTTCGTTTAGCTTTGATAGCTCAACCCAGTAAAAATCCAAATCTATACGTTCGTTGTGCAGCTCATCGAACGCTTTAAAGGTGCCCTCAAGCGGTATCTGCTTTTCATCGCACAACGACACCAAATAATACAAACCGATCTGTTGGCAAGTTCTTTGTCCCCATGGGAAGAAATTTTCGCCGATCATTAAAAGCCTTTTTACTTCTATATCTGCACTCAATTCCTCTTTAAATTCCCGGATCAATGCTTGTTCAGACGTTTCGCCAAAGGAAACATGTCCTCCCGGAAAAGAGTAGCCGTCGTCATGTAAAGGTTTTTGCAGCAGAATTTTACCGTCGCGGATCAATATACCCGCAATTCGATAAGAAAAAATATGACTCTCTGTTTTATATAAGATATCCTGCATAAAATTAATCTCCTGCGCTTACCGGTATAAAAATAAGAATAGCAAAATAAAAAGTGTGCCGCAACATTTCATTGCGGCAACACTTTGCATGTATAGTTCTTTTAAGGTTGTTGGTGATTACCCAAGCACGATGCAGACTTGATGCAGATAACCGTTCATGCCGTTAACGCTGCAATAGTACCAGCTTCCCTCGGTGGAGATGACCGTTACGGACGTGCCCGCGCTAAGTACCGCAAGCACTTCGGCGTTGGAGCTTGCAGCGGCCCTGAAGTTCGCGGTGATGCCGTCTGCAATGCGAGCGCCGCTCGCGGTTGCAGGCGTTTGCGGTGTGCCGGGGGCAGGTAAGGGGACGGACATAACCTCCACGGAAGGGAATGAGATAAGATCGGCTGATTTTACATACTTTGCGCGTACATAGCCTGAAACGCCGTTACAGCTAGCCGTATACCAGCCGGATGTGCCGCCGCTTCCCGTTACGACGACTTCAGCGCCTTTCTTGATGGTTGTAAGCCGCTTAGCACCCGTGTCGGCAGTTGCGTAAACATAGGTCTTGCTGCTTGCCTTATAACCGCTATACGTAACGACAGGCTCATCGGGGTAGGCGAGGAGGTACTGGGTCTTTATGTAACCGAGCTTTCCTGTTGAGACCACGCGCACCTTGCACCAATCGTCGGCAAGCTGCAAAAGCATCACGCGTTCATTGGCATTAAGCGTAGCGATGGTTTTGTCCTTGGAGGTGGAAAAACCCGTTCTCATAGGGGTCTTATTCACGCGCACAACCGCGGGTATTTCAGGCGGATTCGCCTTCACGTCTGCAGGCTGCACATAGTTGCTGTAAGATGGTATGGCTGATTTGAGAGCTTTTACGAGATCGGGGTTTTTTGCAGCTTTCGTGTTAAGCTTGCATGTCGTTCCCGGCGGGCAGTTGTAGAAGATCCACTGCGCTACCTCGGGCAATACGCGTATGCAGCCGTGAGAAACAGCCTTACCAAGGTTATTGTAAGCCGAGCGGGACATGCTTGAAAGCTTCTTGGAGTCGTACATTACCGAATGGATGTAAACGCCGCGCACTACTTGCGTCCAGTACTGCGCGTATTGTCCAAACGCCACAAAATAACCGAAACGTTCCTTAAGCGTACCCAGACGATAGGTGCCGCTGCCGGAGGGGTTTTTCTCATTGCCGGAGCTTAGTAGGCTTTGCAGTACGATGCTGCCGGTGGGGCCTCCGTCGTACACGGTGATGATTTGGTTTACAAGGTCAAGTTCGATATAGTAACGGTTAGGGTCGGTATTTTCGTAATCCACCTTGCTGGCCATGCCATTGAGCACCGTTGCCTGCGCAGTCCTCGTGGGGAATAATGTTGCGGCAATGGCCAAAAGCAACATGAGAGCAAGAAAACGACGTTTCATTTCAGTCCTCCAGAAAAAGATCATTTATGCTAGAGTAGCAGGCAAAGGGCGTTTGCTGCAACCCATTCTCCAAAACCCGACGGAAGCTTTTAAGATTCCGCGGGTTTTTTGCACAATACATAGCTGCTAAGAGCACCTAAAATCAATAGTACAATGTCAACAAGCGCTGTGACACCCCATGTAATACCCGGGAAAACGAGTACGATGCTGCCGATTAAAAACCCGAGCACCGCGTAGTAAGCATAGCCGTAATACCTTTCGAACATGCGCTTAACAAGTAGCACCAGCAAAGCCGCCACGACCACGGCACCCGCCGCGACGCAAAGCAGCGTTACAATATCAAAATTGTTCAGCGCCGAAAGGAGAGGCTCATACAACCCCATGTGGATTAGCAAAAACGAGGTGCTGATACCGGGAATAACGGTTCCAACCGCAAGAATGCCGCCGCCAAGCACGCTTGTCCACTCGTTGAACGGCCAACTGCCGGTTCCGGTAAGCGACTTGTTGAGCAGTGTAAACAAAATAACGAAGCCTATGCCGAAAACGGAAGCGATCAGATATCTTTTTTTAAAGCCGTGCGCGTTCGCTTCTACAATGAGGGAGGGAACACCGCCTATAACAAGGCCGATCAGCGCAAACATGGTCGGCTCTCTGAAGTTCAACATGAGGTATTCCACTATTTGGCTCGCACTAAGAAGTCCTATCAGCGCACCGAGACCGAGTGGCAGCAAAAAGCGCACGCTTGCCTTGAACGATTTTATTATGTTTGCCAAGGCATCCAGCGTTGGCTTGTAAATGCCCATGGCAACCGCAAGCACTCCACCGCTCGCACCCGGCAATATAGCTGCGATGCCGATAATAAAACCTTTAAACAACCGAAATAAAAACGTGTTCTGCTTTTTCACGCAAAACCCCCCAGCGGCATATCGCCATGAACAGTTTACCAGATAATCAGGAAGGATTCACTATTAGCGACAGAATTTACATTTCTTTCACTAAAGCTTATCAATATATGCTAGCCATTAAACCTTAGCGTAATTTCGTCTTGCATTTTTGTGCCTCATACGCTATTATATTTGAGTGCGCAAAAGCACCCCTAAAAACGGAAGAACAGCATGGAGGAGTCGCCTAGTTTGGTCGAGGGCGCACGACTGGAAATCGTGTAAACCGCAAAACGGTTTCGAGAGTTCGAATCTCTCCTCCTCCGCCATAATAAAAAGCATCCCAACGGGGTGCTTTTTGTTATGGCCAGTTGTTTAGAGAGATTCGAAGGGCAGAAGACAATAAAGCCGTCTCCTTGTCATGCTAAACGAGACAATAAAGAATTTTATTTTACTGGATCACAATTATCCGACTTGTGCTGTCGGTGCCGCCTGCATTTGTGACAGTGAGCGTGGCAATGTAGGTGCCGGGTGTAACATAAGTAAAAGTGGGTGTATGGTCAGTCGTATTGTCCGCAATACCATCTCCATTGAAATCCCAAGCGAAGGAATCTATACTGCCTGCAGATGTATTCGTGAAGGTAACTGTAAGCGGAGCGCTCCCGCTACTTGGATTACAGATAAAGCTTGCAAC
>JAEWZS010000248.1 GCA_023458355.1 Bacillota bacterium | reverse complement strand
ATTATGCGCAGTTTTCTATGAAATACACAGCGGATATCATCGAGACCATCGAGGCAAAAGCTGCTCCAGGTGAGTATGCCGATGCCATCGCAAACAGCGTTTTGACCAAAACCGAGGATAGGCAGCGGGTGCTTGAGGAATTGAACCCCGTGGAGCGCCTCAAAGCCGTTTTGAAATTTGTGAGCGGCGAGATAGAAATTCAAAAGATCGATAGGCGCATCTCGCAGGAGGTCAAAAAGCAGGTCGATAAAAACCAGCGTGACTTTTATCTGCGTGAGCAGATGAAGGCTATTCGCAAGGAATTGAGCGATAACGACGAAAGTGAGGCCGACGAATACCGTAAACGCCTCGAGAAGAAGGAATTCCCGCCTGCCGTGCGTGCACGCATCGAAAAGGAAATCGATCGTCTTTCCGAAATGCCGAGCGGCTCGCATGAAGCGCCCTCCGCGCGCAACTATATTGAGTGCCTTTTGGACCTTCCTTGGACGGAGCGCAGTGAGGACGATCTTAACATCGATAACGCGCGCAGAATTTTAGATGAAAACCACTTCGGTATGGAAAAGGTGAAGGAGCGCATCGTCGAACACATCGCCGTTTCCCGCTTAACAGGCGAGCTTAACGGGCAGATTATCTGCTTTGCAGGCCCTCCGGGCGTCGGTAAAACGTCCATATGCGAGTCTATCGCTGCAGCGCTCGGGCGCAAATTTGTGCGCATGAGCCTCGGCGGTATTCGTGACGAGGCGGAGCTTCGCGGCCATAGGCGCACCTATATAGGTGCCATGCCGGGTAGGGTCATTTCAGCCATGCGTCAGGCAGGCACCGTAAACCCCGTGATACTTTTCGACGAAATTGATAAGCTCACGAGCGATTATCACGGAGATCCCGCCAGCGCCATGCTCGAAGTGCTCGACAGCGCGCAGAATTTCGCGTTCCGCGACCACTTCCTTGAGTTACCTTACGATTTATCCAAGGTGATGTTTATCACCACCGCAAACAGCAAGGAGAATATACCTCGCCCGCTGCTTGACAGGATGGAGGTCATCGACGTGCCGAGCTATCTCGAAACCGAAAAGATCGAGATTGCCAAGCGCCACCTCATCCCCAAACAGATGAAAAAGCATGGGTTGAAAAAAACCATGCTCACCGTACCCGAAAACGTCGTTTCAGAGATGATTCGCGGCTATACGGCGGAGGCAGGTGTGCGAGAGCTCGAGCGAGTGGCTGCCTCGATTTGCCGAAAAGCAGCATGCGAAATAGGAGAAGGCAAGGAACGCGTTCGTATGAGCAAGCTTAAGCTTTGTGAGTACCTCGGGCAGCCCAAGTACACGCAGAATTTTGCTGAGCGTGCGGACGCCATAGGTATGGCAAACGGTCTTGCTTGGACGAGTGTCGGCGGTACCACTTTAGAGGTGGAGGCGCAGGTGCTGAAGGGGAGCGGGCAGGTGCAGATCACCGGCAAGCTTGGCGAAGTGATGCAGGAAAGCGCGCGTGCCGCGCTGACGTTCATTCGTGCCCATGCGGATACGCTTGGTATCGAGCAGGATTTCCTCTCCCATAACGACATACACGTGCACGTGCCCGAAGGCGCAGTGCCTAAAGACGGTCCGTCGGCAGGTGTCACCATGATGACTGCCATGACGAGCGCATTAACCGGCGTCCCCGTAAAGGCAGGGGTGGGGATGACGGGCGAGATCACGCTGCGAGGCAGGGTGCTGCCTATCGGTGGCTTGCGCGAAAAGCTGCTTGCCGCTGTGCGCGCAGGCATGCATACGGTGATTGTACCGCTTGAAAACCGTAAGGATATGGAGGAAGTGCCTGAGGAGGTAAAGGAAAAACTTCGTATCGTGTACGCCTCTGAGGCGTTCACCGTGCTCAAGACCGCTCTTACACATATGCCTGTACAAAATGCCGCAAAGAAGCATGTCCATTTGACGGAAGTCAAACCACAAGGCGCGCACGCCATACAATAAGCAATAAAGATCAAAAGGGCGGAAGCTAAGCTTCCGCCTTTTACATACTATCAAAGTCTTCTTACGTTATGGAATATACTTTGAACCCAGGAACAAAGGTGTTTTAGCATTTAAAATTGCATCGAGCTTATCCTTTAGCAGCTGCGGATAAATGGGAAGGGTTTTAACAGCCTCCACGTCGACCCATTCGGAGCCGAGCATGTCAAGATCGAGCTCCGTGACAGCTTTCCGCGGCATATCTTCCAAACGGCATACAAACAAAAAATATACCTTATGCGCGTACTGCTCATAGCTTGCGCGTAATGCTTCGTTGAGGAAAATTTCCTCGTAAATCGCGCCTAATCGTTCAACTTTAACGCAATAGCCGCTCTCCTCCAAGCACTCCCGCTTTACGGCTTCCTCCAGTGTTTCGTACTGGTTCTGGCCGCCTCCCGGCAGGTCGTAATAAATATCATTGTCATTAAGCCCATAGCACATATCGCCCAAACTATTGAGGTTTTTGTTGACGAGCAGTTTTCCTTCGTTAAGGATGAGCGCTTTCGCTGCATTTCGTATTCCCAAGGAAATGCCTCCTTTAATCGTCAAAGTTTTCAATCCGGCACGGTAAATCTCAACTTTTGTAAAGCCATTACTCCCTTTACTGTAGCGTTATTGCGACACCGTATACAGCGAATAAAAGAAGTCCTTTTGCTCCATAAGCTCCGAGAATGTACCCTGTTCTGCTACGCGGCCGTTCTTTAGTACAAAAATACGGTCGTATTTGCGAAGCAGCGCATCCTCAAGTAGGTGTGTTACGATTACGCGGGTAATCCCGGTCAAATCGGATGGTCTCATCGATTCGAAGCTTCATACATACCCATTCACATTGTGGGAAATTATACCAATGAAGCGCGTAAACTGAAAGATACTTTTCGATTAGTTGGAATAATATATTTTTTACCAATGGTAAAATTACACCTCTAAGTAGGTTAAATATGGCTCTCGAAAAAGAATGTTTATTTTGGGTTGCCAAGTAATAAAATCGTTGGTACAATGCAAGGACGTAAGGGGAAAACTCAAAATCTGAAAGCAATCCGCGCAACTCGCGCAAAAAAAACCGGAGCGCATATTTTATATGGAAGAATTCGCCATCAAAAAAGCGGAATTTGTCACGAGTGTAGGCCTTGGCGGCGTGTATCCGCCTAACGACGGTGTGGAAATCGCCATCGTGGGGAAGTCCAACGTCGGCAAATCGAGCCTTATTAACTCTTTGTGCAATAACTTCAAGCTCGCGCGTACCTCGTCAAGCCCCGGAAAAACGCGTTTGATCAACTTTTTTCGGCTCAATGGGGCATTCTATCTCGTGGACCTGCCGGGCTACGGATTTGCGAAAGCGCCGAAAACGGAAAAAGAAAAATGGGGTCAGCTCATGGAAGGGTATCTAAAGGCAGGGCGGCTCACGCATATTTTCATGCTGCTCGATATCCGTCACGAGCCGACAAACGACGATAAGCAGATGTTTCAATGGATACTCTACTACGGCGTACCTTTTACGCTTGTGGCCACCAAGTCCGATAAGCTGTCCAGGTCCAAACGCGTGCAAGCGGCCAATATGGCTGCTAAGCTATTAGGTGCACCTCCCGCGGCGCTGCCTTACTCCTCAGAATCGGCGGAGGGGAGAGAGGCGCTCGTAAAGCGCATCGGTGAGGTTGTCGTCGATGCGACGGCGCTAAAATCAGGCGATTTAACATAGGCGACTCGGTTATTTAAGACGGGAGAAATACGCTATTGACATAGCGGATGCGCTTTCGCATAATAGTGAAGTAAATCTTAAGGTAAGAGCTTAAACCCTTCATGAAGGGAGCGAAACCTTAGCTGGAGGAATGGTTATGGGTCTGAGGAAGTGCCCAAGATGTGAGTTGAATTACATACGGGACGACGAAAAATACTGCAACGTGTGCAAGCGTTACATGAAAGGCGAGCACGATGCGGATGATAGCGTTTCGATTTGCGCGGAATGCGGCGAAAACCCCGTTGTGAAAGGGTCGGAGCTGTGTGCGATATGCTTAAGAGAAGCCCGCAGGCAGGAGAAGCTTGAAAAAGTGAAGGGTGGATTGTCGAGTGTTGATGCGCTTGATATCGACGAAGTTGCCATGGTAGGTATCGAGGTACCGTTGCCGGGTGACAGCGACGATATACCCGAAAGTGAGCTTGAAGTAATCGACAAGGAACTTGGCGACGACGACGACGATGACGAAGCCGATCTCGATGACGAAAAAGAAAATGGCGTGGTCTCCTTAGACGCCCTCGACGAGGACGACGATGGGGACGATGATGACGAGGATGAGGAATAGATCCTTGAAAATTTTTGCGATCGCCGATCTGCATCTGCCCGGAAATTCGGAAAAGCCAATGGATGTGTTCGGCGAAAAATGGGACAGGCATTTCGAACGGATTGCCGACGCTTGGCAGACTTCGGTCGGCGAGGCGGATATCGTATTAATACCCGGGGATATCAGCTGGGCGTTAAGGCTTAGCGATGCACAGGACGATTTAAACTCCATCGGGCGGCTCAACGGTCAAAAGGTGCTGCTGCGCGGTAACCACGATTATTGGTGGAATTCTCTTTCAAAGGTACGCTCTATACTCCCCAAAGATATGTATGCGGTGCAAAACGACCATATATTAATTGGCGGTTTCGCATTTGCCGGCTCTCGCGGCTGGACGGTTCCGGGGAGTGTCGGGTTTCATGCAGCGGAAGACGAAAAGCTTTACGAGCGCGAGCTTACAAGGCTCGAACTTTCCCTCTCAAGCGTAGATAAGGGAACGCCGCTTATCGGGATGCTGCATTACCCGCCGTTTAGCGAGCGACGCTTGGCGTCAGGCTTTTGTGAGCTGTTTGAGCGGTATTCTGCCCGTGAAGTCGTATATGGCCACCTGCACGGGAAGGCATGCAAAAATGCGTTTGAAGGCTTTCATAACGGAGTACGCTACACGCTTTGTTCCGCCGATCATATCGAGTTTACACCCAAGCTCATCGCGCAAATGTAAAATGCGAACTCAAAGAGAGCCGCCGCGCTAAAAACGCCACGGCTCCTTTTTTATTAACGAAAACCCTCTGGTCCAACGCATAAACTATTGTGCAAATACGCGTGGCTTTGGGAACACGGGGTACTGTGTAAGGGTCGATTCTATAACTGCAAAATATCGTCGGCTATGCCGGGGGGAGGATATTAATCAGTACCTCACCAGTATCTCGTCATTAAATAATCGGTCAAGGCTTGGTAGCGCTGTATACCGCTAATAGGCTTGAGAAGGTCCTTTGGGGAAATGATTTTATATTTTTTCTGATCTTTTATTACGGAGCGCCAGGTGTCTTCCATTTGCTTTCCGCTGCACGGATATGTTTTATGCATGAGCTCTCCGTTCCCCGGCGGAATTACATGGATGTGCATATAGCTGTCTGCCTGAATTGCTTCGGTGCTCTTATTTATAACCAACTGCTCAGCGAAAAGCGTTTGCCGCATAAGTTGGTAGAACGGCTCGAAGTAGTAAACAGCCGTATTGGCCGATTTTAGTTGGGCGGATTTGCGGATAAGCGCTGCATAGCGTCCTATGCGAGTCTCTCCTTCGTTACCGGCGGCCTTATTTACGTCATCATACGCTTCTGTGTATTTCCATTCTAAAAGAAACAGCATTTTTTTGCCGTCTTCCTTTACACCGTAAATAAGAGCGTCTGCCGACGTGCAATAGCTGCCTCGTGTGGCGACCCCTTCGTTGAGATGATTGGATTTACTCGAGGCTTCAAACTGAATGTAGGCAGGCTTAAATCGATCGGTTTCTATGATGGATAGATCGGCTATTTCAGGGCAGATACGCTTTACGATGGATAATACGGCAGATTTATCTTCTCTTAGCGGGAACAAATGGTTTAGACATGCGATCTGTGAAGATAGCGTGTGGTTTGTAAGATCTCCGCTCCACCACGCTATTTCGTTTTCCTTAAAATAATGTTGGATATCCTTTTTTAGAGGCGCATAGAGGTTGTTCTCGGCAATTTTCAAGACGAACGGATAAGATTTACCTCGAAAAGTTCCGCCGCCGTGGTCGCCATAGAAGATATTGCCGTTTTTAAGAAGATACTCGACGCGGGCACATTGCTTGCTCCTAAAGCTCATATAACGCAACCTCGCTTTTGTGGCGGTCGATCGTGTTCGGTTCATCAGCTTCGGTGCTTATGCAGGGGAAACATCATATCATCCGTAAAAAAATAATGCAAGTGATAGTACACAAACCTACAATATTTCCCCTTGGGGCATTATACATAAGAGCAGTTTTTGCATAATTATTGATAATTGGGCACAGACTTGTCCGCGCAGGAGATTAGAGGCCTTCTCTGAGGAAGGCATTTCTTCTTCCTGCGCATTTTGTAGGAAAAACACGCATAATTTGGTAAAAAAGTGCAGTAATATTTCATAAAAGTGGTGACAGGTGTTGCGAAGTGGTGTATAATACCAGTAAGAATCAAAGCTGTGGTACAGCTGTATCTTTTTACGGAGGCATGCGCGATGCTGATTAGCTCCTACAAGCATAGCGTGGACCCGAAAAGCAGGATATTTATACCTGCGAAGTGGCGGGACGATCTGGGGGACACCATCATCGTCACCCGCGGCCTTACAGGGCGCGGCGGCGGCAGGTGCTTATCCGGTATGTCTCTACCCGTATGGAACGAGCTTTTGGAGCGCTTCAAGAAAACCGCCATGGCCGATGTTACGGCCCAAAACGCCATGCGCATGCTGTTCGCCAATGCTTGCGACTGCCAGCCGGACAAGCAGGGGCGTATTTTAATTTCCGCACAGCTTCGCGAGCTTGCCGCAATCACCGATGAGGTTGTGCTCATTGGCATGGGTAACCGCATGGAGATATGGAGCGCACCCGTATGGGAGCGTCACTTACATGAAGACGAAGGCTTTGACGACGATACCCTCGCGTATCTGACGGGGCTTGGCATATGACGGAAGTAAACTATCATGTTCCCATCATGCTTGAAGAAGTACTGGAACTCTTAAGACCAACGCGCGGCGGTGTGTTCGTGGACGGAACGCTGGGTGGGGGAGGGCATGCGGAGGCTGTGCTTGAAAGGCTGCCAAAGGGTTCACGGCTCATAGGCATAGATCGCGATGCAGACGCTATCACCGAAGCAACAAAAAGGCTTCAATATTTTCAAAATGCTTTCACCGCATTACGCGGTAACTTCTTTCAGATGAAAAGCCTTCTAAACGGGCTTTCGATACATCAAGTCAGCGGCATATTGCTGGATTTGGGGGTGTCTTCCCATCAGCTCGACGAAGGAAAACGCGGTTTTTCCTACAACGAGGACGCGCCGCTTGACATGCGAATGGATACTTCATCTCCCTTTCGCGCTTACGATGTGGTGAATGGCTACTCCTTTGAGGAGCTTGCGCGCGTCATACGGGAATACGGCGAGGAACGCTATGCTTCCCGCGTCGCATCGTCCATTCTTCGCGAGAGGGAAAAGCACACGCTTGACAGTACCACGGAACTTGCGGATATCATCAAAAACGCGATTCCCGCAGCGGCGCGCCGCGAAGGGCCGCATCCCGCCAGGCGCACGTTTCAGGCGCTTCGTATAGCGGTCAATGCCGAGCTTGACGGACTGAGAAAAGCGATAGACGATGCGCAAGAGTTGCTCGAAAAAGACGGCGTACTTGCCGTGATTTCCTTCCATTCACTTGAGGACCGCATCGTGAAGCAGGCATTCCGCACTTACGAAAACCCCTGCGTCTGCGATCCACGCGCACCCATGTGTACATGCAATAAATTACCCACCGCGCGTATTCTTACAAAAAAGCCTCTCATAGCAAACGAGGAGGAAGTAAATAGGAACCCTCGTTCGCGCAGTGCGAAGCTTAGAGCCATACAAAAGTTATAACTTGTAACGGAGATGAATAACATGGCAGTAGCGGCAAGGAAGACTGAAAGTGTAAAGGGATATACTCCTAAGAACAGCGCAACAAGGGTGTATGTGGATTCCCGCGTGTACCAGTCCTCCGCTTTGCCAAAGTATGAGCCTGAGGAAGAGGCGTTCGAATTCGAAGCGGAAGCATATCCGTTTAATCCCGCTGTGAAAACGCGCCCTGCACCGAAAACGCACAAAGCTCCGCAGGCAGAGGATAAACCGAGCCCCATAAAGCTGTTTTTTAAGAAGGTTGGCGTACTTGCAACGGTCGTTTTCATCGCCGCAGCGCTCATAGGTATTTTAATGAGGTATGCCGAGATCTCGACCGAGTACAACAAAGTCAATGCGCTTAAAAATGACATTAAGCAATGCGAGATAGAACTGACAGAGCTCGCGGTAAAGCTCAACAGCGCTGTATGCATCGACGATGCACGCGAAGCGGCACAAGAGGCCGATATGGGTTATCCCGGTGCGGAGCAGATCGTGAAGGTGAACGGCGACTGAAAACGTCCGGGGGATAAGGGGGTAGTCGATGGGCGCGCCGGCTGTATCCAACAAAAAAAGACTGCTTTGGACGCTCATTGCGATCGCTCTCGTATTCGTAATACTGCTTGGGCGTATTTTTTATATTCAAGTAATATGGAGCGACGAGCTTCAGGAGATGGCGCTTTCACAGTGGACACGCGATACATCGCTTACAGCAAAGCGCGGCATGATACTCGATACCAACGGCGTTGTGCTCGCGCAGAGCGGGACGGCATACAAAGTGCTCGTTTGGCCGCAGCAAGTCGGCGATGCAGACCGCGAGCGCGTAGCGCGCGAGCTGTCAAACCTTCTTGAAATGGACTATGAGAGCGTACTCGCCAAGGTAAGCGATGTAGATAAGATGGAGGTCGTCTTAAAACGTGCCGTGGAGCGCGATATGGTGGA
The DNA here is from genome assembly GCA_023458355.1 of Bacillota bacterium. Taxonomy (GTDB): domain Bacteria; phylum Bacillota; class Clostridia; order Christensenellales; family CAG-138; genus UBA7707. The sequence continues at coordinate 5,114 of JAEWZS010000248.1, read as the reverse complement.
TAAAATCGTAGCCCTTAAGCTTGGCGCAGGCGTGGGCACGGCCGTAGACACCAAGCGCTACTATCCGCTATCTAACACCTTCTCGCAGCTTATAGGCTTCACCACCGTGGACGGGACGGGACAGGCGGGCTTAGAGCAAAAGTACGATAAATACCTAAGCGGCGAAAATGGCCGCATGATTACAGAGACCGACCGCAAGGGCAATGCGCTTGCCTACGGACTTGAGGAAATCATCGAGCCGCTTGACGGCGGCACGTTGGTTTTAACCACTGACAGTGCGGTGGAATCGATCCTTGAAAAACAGTTAAAGCAGGCGCTTACGATTAACACTGCCAAGAATGCACAGTGCATCATAATGAACTGCAAGACCGGCGAGATCATTGCGATTTGTTCCTATCCGGATCTTGACCTCAACAATCCGCCGCGAAGCGACATTGAACTACTCCAAAGCCTTATGCGCAACCGCATCGTTGCAGACGCCTACGAACCGGGCTCTACCTTTAAAATAGTGACGCTGTCCGGGGCGCTTGACAGCCAAAAGGTAACAACCGGTTCCGGCTATTTCTGCCCGGGTTATAAAGTATTGAGCAACGGCGAAAGAGTGCGCTGCTGGAAAAGCGGCGGACATGGCTCACAGACTTTAATCAAGGCGGTTCAGAACTCCTGTAACGTTGCCTTCATGTCGATGGCGCTTGCAATGGGCAGGGAATCGTTTTATGATTACATATACAAGTTTGGCTTCGGCTCGGTAACGGGCAGCGGTATTCAGGGTGAGGCCGGCGGTATTGTTACACAGGAGAAGTACATCACCGAAAACACGCTTGCGCGCATTGGATTTGGCCAGAGCATTGCGGTAACGCCTATCCAGCTTGCAGCAGCCACCTCTGCGGCAATCAACGGCGGTAATCTTATGCAGCCCTATGTGGTAAAACAGATTGTTTCGCCAAACGGGGAAATACTCCTCGAGAACAAGCCCACAGTGGTGCGCCGCGTCATCAGCGAGGAAACCTCAGCAATCGTACGGCAGATACTCGAAAGCGTTGTTACGGAAGGCAGCGGCCGCAACGCAGGCATCCCAGGCTATCGCGTAGGCGGGAAAACGGGTACTGCGCAGAAGTATGAAAACGGGGCAGTCGCGCAAGGTAAGCTCATCGCTTCCTTTATCGGTTTCGCACCTGCTGATGATCCGGAATTCGTGTGCCTGCTCCTTGTGGATGAACCGCAGGTTGGTGTGATATTCGGCAGCACCGTAGCAGCGCCTTTTGTGAAGGTGGTGCTCGAGGAGACACTGAGGCATTACGGCTACTTGCCTGAGGGAAGTGTGGAGAGTGTTACCGTACCCGATGTTACGGGGCTTTCCGTATCCGAAGCGAAGGATAAGCTTGAAGAAGCAGGCCTTAAAGCCGCTTATCAGGAGACCGACACGGTCACGGCGCAGGTTCCCGCCGCGGGTTCTGTTGTAAATAAAAACTCGGAGGTACTTTTGTACACCGAATTGACAGCTGCCGTTATGAACGAATGGGACGAAGCCGATACCGTTACGGTGCCCGACCTGAATGGCAAAACACGCCTTGAAGCGCATGACGCGCTCGCGGCGCTCGGCCTTACCATCCGTATCGACCCACCGGATCAGAGCGGCACAGCGATTCGCCAAAACCCGGTGGCAGGCACGGAGGTTAATCCGGGCACGGAAGTATTTGTGGAGTTCTCCGCCACACAAATCGGCGGGGGATAATGGAGGAGACATGCTGCTCAGCGAGCTATTAAAACGAACAGAACACGAATTGATTGGCGAAGATAAAGACGTAAAAGCCCTAAGGTACAGCTCAAAAAAAGTTGAAACGGGCGATGTGTTCTTTTGCGTGGTCGGCACATTTGCAGACGGGCACGTTTATGCAAAACAGGCGGTCGAATCAGGAGCTGCAGCGCTTGTAGTGGAGCGTAAGCTTCCTTTAAACGTTACACAAATCCTCGTAAAGAATACCCGTATTGCCATGGCGGAGATGGCCGCAGCACTATATGGCTATCCCGCAGAGAGCCTACGTATAGCGGGTATCACAGGCACGAGCGGTAAAACCACCACCACCTACATGCTCAAGGCCGTCGCAGAGGCTGCCGGGCAGAAAGTCGGGCTTATCGGCACCATCCGCAACATGATTGGTGACAAGAATGTGGAGAGCGACCGTACAACCCCCGAAAGCGTAGATCTACAGGCGTTGCTTCGGACAATGAAGGATGAAAACGTGGATCTCGTGGTGATGGAAGTATCCTCCCATTCGCTCGACCAGCATCGTGTACACGGTATTGAATTCGATGTTGGGGTATTTACCAACCTTACCCAGGATCACCTGGACTACCATAAAAATTTCGAAAGCTATCTGGCGGCCAAAAAGCTGTTGTTTCGACAAAGCAAATTAGCCATCGTGAACGCGGATGATTCGCATTCCGAGAAAATGCTCGAGGATATTATGATCCCGAGAACGTCCTTTGGCATCACTGAACGCGCGGATGTTTCCGCCGCTGAGATTGACATCACAACGCGCGGGGTGCAGTTTGATTTGATCACCCGCATCGGCAGGACGCGTATTAACATACCGACCCCCGGTATATTCAGCGTTTACAACGCCATGGGTGCTTCCGCTGCAGCTATTGAGCTTGGCCTAACGCTTGATTCAATCAAGCACGGGCTCGAAAAAATGGGCGTGGTATCAGGCAGGCTCGAGCCTCTGCCAAGCGGTGGACGAGACTTTACGGTATTTCTCGATTATGCGCATAAGCCCGACGCGCTTGAAAACGTTTTAAAGACTGTACGCGGCTTTGCAAAGGGCAGAATCGTCACTTTGTTCGGCTGCGGAGGCGACCGCGACAAGGCAAAACGCCCGCTCATGGGCGAGGTGGCGGGCCGCTATTCCGACTTCATCGTACTCACCTCGGACAATCCCCGCAGCGAGGAGCCTGTGTCCATCATCAGCGCCATAGAGGAAGGCGTTAAGAAGACCGGCACCGAGTATGTGGTCATCGAAAACCGCTATGCCGCCATTGAATACGCGCTTTTTAACGCGCATAAGGACGATGTCATCATCCTTGCGGGTAAAGGGCACGAAAGCTACCAGGAAATCAACGGCGGTAAGCACCATTTTGATGAGAAGGAGATCGTTGCGGAGATACTGTCGCGTTGACGGACCGCTCCAAGAATTACGATGGATAACCTTATTTATGCGCTCCTACTAGCCGCGCTCGTAACGATGCTCTTGGGACCGGTGCTCATACCGGCCCTACAAAAGCTCAAGTTCGGTCAGCAAGAACGCTCAGACGGACCTAAATCTCACTTGAAAAAAAGCGGAACTCCCACGATGGGAGGCTTAATGATTATCGCGGGCATTTTAGCAGGCGCGCTTGCATTCTCGTTAAGCGCTATGGAATTTGTGCTTCCTGCACTACTTGTGACTACGGGTTTTGGCCTGCTTGGGTTCCTGGACGACTTTTTAAAGGTCCGTCTCAAAAATACCGTTGGGCTTCGCGCGTACCAAAAAATCATCGGCCAGTTCTGCGTGGCCGCGATTATCGCTTTGTATGCATACAACAGCCCATTCGTCGGCTCGAAGATTTACATGCCGTTTCTGAACTTGGAGTGGGATCTCGGGGTTTTTTATATCCCGTTCATCATTTTTGTAGTAGTCGCCATCGTCAACGCTGTTAATTTGACCGACGGTCTTGACGGACTCGCCTCGGGTGTGACGCTCGTTTATGCGCTGACGATGGGGATGATATTTTACTACATGTCGCAGGCGGTACTCACCCCCGCGGATGCCTCACAGGCGGCGCAGACGCAGCTAAGTGCGGAACTTAAGTCTATGGGAATGTTCTCTGCCGCCGTAGCCGGCGCATGCATGGGATTTTTAAGGTACAATGCTTATCCTGCGCGCGTGTTCATGGGAGATACGGGTTCATTAGCGCTCGGCGGAGCCATCGCATGCATGGCCATATTCTCCCGCGCGGCATTTTTACTCCCTATTATGGGAGGATGCTTTGTTGCCAGCACCGTTTCGGTGATCTTGCAGGTGGGTTCTTATAAGCTTCGCAAAAAAAGAATTTTCAAAATGGCACCTTTACACCATCATTTTGAGCTTGCGGGCTATTCCGAAACGAAGATTGTATCGATATATATGATAGTTACAACTGTTTTGTGTTTGATATGCCTTTTGGCATTTGTGTAACCGTTTTTACTGCCGTCCGGTGGTTAAATCCGAAAAGCCGTGGTTGCTTGGCGCTTGGCACGGCGGACGCGGAGGGTTAAGGCGTTTGAGGCAGAGCGCGGCTCTGTTGCCTCAAGCACCTTGACGCATCGGACGGCTTTTTTTAACCCCAACGCCGAACCGAACCGTAAGGAAGGCAAGTATGAACGAGCAAAAGAAAACAGCCCTCATTGTGGGCATGGCGCGAAGCGGTATTGCGAGCGCAAAACTTCTTTATAGAAACGGGTATCGCGTAATCGTCAACGATATGAAAAACTCGATTGACGGTCTAAAAGAAGCGCTACACGGCATAGAATATATAGATGCACTGGGAAAGGATCCTGTTACGCTACTCGACAATGTCGACCTTATGATATTGAGCCCGGTCATACCCCTATTTGCTCCTTTTGCTAAGGAAGCTCAAAGTCGCGGCATCGAGGTAATAGGGGAGATTGAGCTTGGTTACCGCTATGCGAGCCGCGATTCGAAATTTGTGTGCATTAGCGGTACCAACGGAAAGACCACCACCACCGCGCTTACGGGTGAGATATTTAAGGCGGCAGAGAAACATACATATGTGCTCGGTAACATAGGCATCCCCATCACGGAGCATGCGTCTATGATAGCGCGGACGACTATGTTGTAGCAGAGGTTGCGGCGCTGCAGCTTGAAAGCATCAAGGATTTTCGTGCGAACGCTGCCGGCATGCTCAACATAACCGAGGATCACCTAAACCGCTTTGAATATAAAATGGAAAACTACATCGCCGCGAAGTGCCGAATTTTTGAAAATCAACGCGAAAGCGACTTTGCGGTACTAAACTACGACGACCCCATCGTTCGGGATATGCACCGTCTCACCAAAGCTCGCATCATATAC
>JAEWZS010000247.1 GCA_023458355.1 Bacillota bacterium | reverse complement strand
GCTCCTCAAACGTAAGGCCTACGGGGCAGTAGCCGCCGTTGTAGGCGTTGTGGCAAGAGGTCTGGTCGCTTAGCATGTCAATTTTGAAGCCCGTTTCAAGCGCACGCTCGAGTAAATCTACAATGTTACCATGGTAGGCGATCGAAATGCTCTTATTCGCTTTTCGGTTTTCGTCCGCAAGTTTAAACACCTCGTCGAGGTCTGCGGTGATAACGTTTACCCATCCTTGGTTGAAGCGCGTTTTAATACGGGATAAGTCCACCTCCGCAAACACGCCAACCGCGCCTGCGATGTTGGCAGCCTTGGGCTGTGCGCCGCTCATGCCGCCAAGACCTGAAGATACAAACACCTTACCCGTGAGATCGCCCGTCTGCGAAACGCCCAGGTACTTTCGCCCAACACCCAAAATGGTATTGAATGTGCCGTGCACGATACCCTGCGGGCCAATGTACATCCAGCCGCCAGCGGTCATTTGCCCGTAGTTGGCGACACCGAGCTGTTCTGCAATCTCCCAGTCGTCCAAATTGTCGAACATGCCGATCATGAGCGCATTGGTTAAAATAACGCGCGGAGCTTGGGGATTTGAGGGGAACAGCCCTACGGGATGGCCGGATTCCAACACGAGCGTCTGCTCTTCATTGAGCTCCTCTAAATATTTCTTGATGAGCCTATATTGCAGCCAGTTCTGGCACACCTGCCCCGTTTCGCCGTACGTCACAAGCTCATAGGGGTAAAGTGCGATGTCAAAATCGAGGTTGTTGTCAAGCATCACCTGAAACGCTTTTCCGGCCAAGCATTTGCCCTTGTATTGATCAATAGGCTTTCCGTAGATGCGCCCAACCGGGCGGTAGCGATAAGCATATATTCTGCCGCGCTCCTTAAGCTCCTTTAAAAACTCCGGAGCAAGGGTTTCGTGAAGCTCCTCAGGCACATAGCGCAGAGCATTTTTTAAAGCGAGTACGGTTTGCGCATGCGTAAGGCGATATCCCCTATCAGGGGCGCGCCGCTTATCCGCTTCAAACGCGGGGTATGCGGGCAGCTCCGCATCCAAGCGTATGGTCATAGCCTGTTTGATTTCAAAATTGCCAAGCATTTTTAACCCCCTTACATCAGCGTGCCGCAGACCGATTCCGCAGCGGTTATAAGCTTGCCGCTTTTTACCATTTTATCGCATTTTTCCATTTGTTCATACATCACAATATCTTCGTCAACGGAATCTACTTCCGTGCGTAGAAGCGCATATACCTTTTTCAACGCCGGGGCGAGTTTTTCCTCGTCACGAAGCCATATCGCCTGCCCCGCGGTAAAAAGCTCGATGCCGATTACCTTTTGCGCGTTGTCTAAAATCATCCGCGCCTTTCTTGCGGCTGTGGTGCCCATACTCACATGGTCTTCTTGGTTAGCAGAGGAGGGTATAGAGTCTACACTTGCAGGATGCGCCCATACCTTATTTTCCGATACCATGGACGCTGCGGCGTACTGGGTGATCATAAATCCGCTGTGAAGCCCGCCATGCTTGGTTAAAAATGCAGGCAGTCCAAAATTTAGCTGCGGGTTTACCATGCGCTCGATGCGGCGCTCAGAAATGTTAGCAAGCTCCGCAAGCGCAATACCCAAAAAGTCAAGCGCAAGCGCCACTGGCTGGCCGTGGAAGTTGCCTCCCGATATTACCTCATCCTCTTGTGGGAAAATGACGGGGTTATCGGTAACGGCGTTAATCTCGCGCGTAATAATATCGTATACATACCCTATGGCATCGCGGCTCGCGCCGTGTACCTGCGGTATACAGCGTATGGAATATGCGTCCTGTACCTTGCCTTCGATGCGCTCACCGCTTAAGCCGCTCCCATCTAAAAGCTTAAGAAGGTTTTTTGCACTTTCTATCTGCCCGATCTGACCGCGCACGGCATGCACCTTAGGATCAAATGCCTTTATGATGCACATTTGTGTTTCTGCCGTCATGGCGGCGACGATGTCTGCCGTTTTTAATAGTTTTTTTGCGTCGTACACGGCCAAAGCGCCGATGGCCGTCATCACCTGGGTGCCGTTGATAAGAGCAAGCCCTTCCTTTGCGGCAAGCTCGATGAGGGGAATATTCGCAAGCTCCATAGCCTCGCTGCCGCTGTAGATTGTGCCTTTAAATTCCGCTTTACCTTCGCCTAAGACAGGCAGCACCATGTGGGCAAGCGGTGCAAGATCGCCGCTCGCACCTAAACTTCCCTTTTCGGGGATAACGGGATGCACACCGGAATTTAGCATGTTGAGGAATGTCTCCATCGTGGAAAGCCGTATGCCCGAATGCCCCGCAGAAAGCGCATTGAGCCTTAAGAGCATAACCGCGCGCACGACCTCTGTCGGTAAGGCTTCACCCATGCCGCAGGCATGGCTTATGATGAGGTTCTTTTGGAGTTCTGCGGTATCTTCGCGCTGCACAAGCGTATCCGAAAATTTGCCGAAGCCAGTGGTAAGGCCATAGATGACCGCACCCAAATCGAGCTTTTCATCTACATAAGCACGCGCTGAGTTGATGCGCTCTCTTGCATCCGGCGCAATTTCCACCGGTTCATTATACCTTGCGACTTTTGCTACATCCTCAACCGTAAGTGCTTTTCCGTTTAATACTACCAACGAATCCACCTCAATCTATCGTTCAAGAAGAGTTTTTTTGACAGGCATTGCTGATTGGCCTACAATAATGTTATAGGAATGGGTCTGTTTTCGTCAATTGGTCCATCTAAAAATAGACCAATTCCATATTTCGTGCCGGCATACCGCCGCAACACGCCCCAATGCACCCCTAAAGCTGTACCAAACGGAGCAATGCTATGATTGAAATTCAATTTGAAAATAACAAACCTATTTATAAGCAAATCGTGGAGCAGGTATGCTCTATGATTAAAAGCGGTGCGCTTTTACCCGGCGATAAACTGCCCACGGAACGTGAGCTTGCAGAGAGATTACAGGTAGCTCGCGGCACGGTAAAAAAGGCGTATCAGGAACTTTCGGACAACAATATTATCGAGGTAATACAAGGAAGCGGCAGCTATGTGTACAATGACCGCGATGTGTATACGGTTGAGGAAAGGCGTTTGGCGCTCCGTTTAATGGACCAGCTTTTTGAAAAGCTCGAAGGCTGGAACCTGACGCACAGCGAAATAGAAGCATTATTCCGCCTTACAGCCGCCAAGCGCGCGCCTTCTGTTTTAGCAGTATCCATCGCCATTATCGACTGTAACCCCGAATCGCTTTCCATATTCAAGCGCCAGCTGCAGTACATACCGGGCATCACCATATCCGCATTTTTGCTTGACGGCATACTTTTGGAGGATGATATCGCGCGGCTTTTAGGCGGTTTCGATTTGGTGCTCACTACACTTACGCATAAAGAAAAGCTTGCGGAGCTGATGGGTACCAACAACATACCGCTTATAGCGGTGGCCGTATCCCCGAGCCGCCAGACCATCATCGATTTTTCCACACTTCCGACGTCCTGCAGTGTCGGCATACTCTGCCAAAGCAATAAATTCTCCCAGCTTATTTTGCAGCAGCTTGCTCTGTTTGCCGATCACCAAAAGAACTATCCTGTCTGCTTCACGGATGACCTAAAACAGGTTTCACGATTTTTGCGTCAGCACGACGCCATTATCACCCCGCCGGAACTTCCGGCTTTAGACAGCGCCGCATCGGGCGGTTTAGCTGAGCGCTACCTCGCAAGCGGCAAGCGCATCGTTCCCTTCGATTACAGAATTGACAAAGGCTCCCTATTGCATATAGAGAGCCTGGTGGACGGCATTTTAAAGCAGAAGGCGGGAGGATAAAGAACTTATTTCGCAACACATTGAATGATTACATGCCCCCGCATTTCCGGTCCTTCCGTATCGGGTATATCCCACCTGTTGAGATTTTTAAATGCGTGTAAGCGTCCTGCATAGTTATAAATATCTCGAACTTCAAAAAAACACGGCTCCGAGCGATAGGGCCACGGGAACAACAAAATGAAGTAGTACCGATCTACATTATTCTCTGTGCGAATTGTTACGAAAAACAACTCTTTGCCGTTCACATCTACATCAAGCGCTTGGAGGAAATCTACTGTCTCCCCTGACGATAGGATATAGTTTGTAATCATCTTTTCCGCGTCATAAAAATGAAAATCTCGCCACTCCCGACCTTCACGCCACTCAACGTTAGACATCTTCTCCCAGTGCATCGGCGAGTCCCAGTCGTTTACGAGCTTCAATTCCTCGACCATCAATTGTTCTGAAGTATCCCCTTCAGGGCAAAGCAAAAAACAGACATCCTCATAGCAATAGGTAGCATCGTCATTGCGCAGCTGGCATATGCCGAAAAAACGAATACCATCTTCTATATAAATAAAAAGTTCCCTTCCGTATGTATCCCTATCAATCCAGCCTCCGTCTCCTGAATCGCCATACAACATAGGCGCATGTGTCTCGATAATCCGTATTTGGTGATCACGCATAGCGGCAAACTTCGGCGGCGTGCATCCGGGCAAAACAGCTAAAAGAATGACGACCGCTGCTGCAGCAAGGATCTTTTTCATAGTACGTCCCCCATTCATCTATAGAAAAATATCATCCTCTTCCGAATTGCCTCTGTAATTTTATTCTACATGTTTACATAGAGCATAGCAAAATAAAAAACGTGCCGCAACAGTTTTCTATTGCGGCACGCCTCTATATACTTACGTTTTACTCCGCTGCTACCATACGGCCTTGCCCGTATGGATCAGCATAATCCTGGCCAATCACACCGCCAAGATGGTCGGTGATGTAGTTGATAAGCACCTGGTTGTCAAGCATAACGGCATCCTGCATGAGCACATTATCTTGGAACATGGTATAGCCGTCGCCTGCGTTTTTAATAAGATAGTCGTGGCTTGCAAGCGTATAGGTCTTTGCGGGGTCGATAGGCTCTCCGTTCACAAGTACATTGCTCACCCGACGCGTTTCGCCGACAGACACAAACAAGCCGTTTTCATCGAGCGTCACGGAGGTAGGCACGCTTACATCCAATGTGAAGGTAATTCCCGAGACCTGCAAAAATCCGCCGTTCTCCTCAGGTGTGTTTCGAACGCCCATTTCGAGTGCGTCCAAGATTTCCTGACCGGTTGCCTCAACGACACAGAGGTAGTTCCCGAAGGGGTGTACGGAGATGATCTGACCGAGGGTGATATCCCCTGCGGGGATGGAGGCGCGTACGCCGCCGCCGTTTACGATGGCGATATCCGCCCCGCCGATGGTGCGGTATGCATCGGCGCAGAGGTCGCCGAGGTTTGTTTCGGCGTTTCGTATAATGCGCACATCCGTACCGGGCTCCAGGATAGTCAGATCTACATCGGTTCTGGCTACAACGGTATTGAGCATTTCCTCAAAATCCGCCTGCGCAGCCTTGATGAAGGTATCCGTGCTTTCATCCTTCTCGGTATAGTCCGATACTAAGCCGGTTGTTATGTTGCCGGACTTGGTGATAAGAAGCATGCCGACAGAAGAAAGCTTGGTGCCCGTGGAGGACAAAAGCGTCCATTCTCCTGCCTTGTTCTTAACGCGCTCCGATTCGATCGCACTGTGCGAATGTCCGTCCAGCACTACGTCGATGCCCGAGGTATTTTGGATAACTTCGCTCGATGTCCAGGGAATTGCATCCGCGGTGATGCCTAAATGCGCAAGACCGATTACGTAAGCTGCACCTTCGGCGCGGGCGGCGTCCACGGCGGATTGCACGGCGTTGTACACACCCGTACCTGTTTTATCCTGCAAAAATCCGTAAATGAATTCGCCGTTTTCATCCTGAAAATACGCAGGTGTGGAGGATGTAACGGTCTTTGGCGTCGTGATGCCCACAAAGGCAATTTTCACGCCGTCAACTTCGAGTATCGTATAGGGCTCAAACACAGTTTTGCCCGTCTTAAGGTCGGTAAAGTTGGCGCTTACATAGGGGAATTTCGCCATTTGCGTCAGCTCAAAGAAGCGGGGCATACCGTAATCGAACTCATGGTTGCCAAACGTCGCCACATCGTAGCCGATTTCGTTCATTATATCGATGATGATAGAACCTTTAGAGACCGTGCCGATAGGTGCGCCCTGCACGGCATCTCCGATATCCGCGAGAAGCACATGGCTGCCATCCGCTGCAAGCTGCTTTTTATAAGCGGCAAGCCCGGCGTAGCCGATACCCTCATCCACTGCGCAGTGGACATCGTTGGTATAAAGAATAACGAGGTCTTTTGTAAGCTTTTGTTCCTCCTGCGGCGGTTCGGTCGCAATTACTTCTGTTACAGGCTCTTGCGTTTGCGGCGTAGGATTCGGTGTCGCTGTGGGAACACAAGCGGATGCGAAGAGCATGACGAGCGCTATGAGCGCAGCAAGCACTTTCCTCATAATTCGTTTCCTCCTTATGCGTGTTTTTTGGTAAGTTTTAGTATACCACAGCACAACGCACGCGAATATATATAATACCCGAAACGAGGAAAAGCGCCTAAAAAGTACAAAATTGATATAGGGCAGGCGAATTATGCTGCACTATAAAGACTTTAGAAGAAAAGAGAAACGACTTATATAGTGTATGTAAATATTGTAATTATGTTTCTATATGCTGTATAATTCAATAAAGCTGATAACGAGGTATAGAAGAATGGTTTGTTTCATGGCAGCAGTGATATTTATTATTTCGGGCTTTATTCTCAAGAAATTCCCGCCAAAAAAAATTAATGGAATTATCGGCTACAGATCAGCTTTATCCATGAAGAATCAGGAGACTTGGGATGCAGCCCAACAGTATGGCGGCTTCACCATGATATTATTTGGAATCATCCATGCGGTTTTTGGCGCGTGGTCATATCTTCATCCCATGAATGTAAATAACGAAACCGCGCAGCTGTTATTCTTAATACTAAGCACTGTACTTATGATAGTTATTGATGAAGTGCATTTAAGAAAATTATTTAACAAAGATGGCACCAGGAAAGATAGACTATGACTGGAAAACATATTCAAATGGATATTCTATTCTTAAAGGAGCTGTCGTATGAAGTGCGACAGCTCCTTTTAAAATTGCATAGTAACAACAAATTTTTTATACAATCTCAGGCTTTGCTCCGTCCGGTATAGGGGATACGAAGCCTTTTTTTGTGTGCGCCTGAAATTCTAAGCGCGCACGCTCAAGAAGGCTTGGCTCGTTTATAATATCGATCGCGCTCGCGGCCAATACCTTCCCAGCATGCAGCATGCCCTTATGCGCTACGGAGGACTTGCCTGCTGCGACGTTTTGCCACGAATGACCCGGGCACAGGCTCGGAAACGCAACAGTATTGATCTGCGCGGTAGGCGTTTGCCAGCTTACGTCGCCCACATCCGTAGAGCCGGGCATTGTCTCGGTACCGAAGTATTGCGGCATAAGAAAATTGTTGAGCACGCGCTTACCGTTATCGGTCAGTTGTTCAATAACCTGTGCGAGAGAAGGGTCCCGCATGGCTGCAACCCCCGGAAGACCAAAGACATGCGAAGAATAAGTTTCCTTTAGTGCCTCCATAAACGAAAGCTCTTCCTCGGTGTAGGAAGGAACGCCAAGCGCCTGAAAATTATTGTAGAGAAGCGTTTCGAGAGCGCGGTTTGGCACGGTATTGGAAGTGCCGTCGATGAAGCGCTTTGTAAGCGTGGTCTCCGTCATCATCGCAGCCGCGTCTGCGATTTTATCAACACGCGCTTGTAACGCAAGGGTACGATGCACATCGGCTTCGCGCACCATATACAGTACCTTAGCTGCAGACTGCACCACATTGGGTGAAAGCCCGCCTGCATCCGTGATGGCGTAGTGGACGGAGGCCGTCTTATTTATGTGCTCGCGAAGATATTGAACACCGATATTCATAAGCTCTACCGCATCAAGTGCGCTTCGCCCATGCTCAGGCGCGCCGGCCGCATGAGAGGCGATCCCCGTAAAGAGGTATTCGGTCTGGATACACGCCATGCAGCTGCCAGTGGACACTTGATTTACGTCGTCCGGATGCCAGCTAAACGCAGCGTCCAGCTTATACCATTCGTTTTGCTTCGCAAAAAACGCCTTAGATGCACCGCCCTCCTCGCCGGGGCAACCGTAGAAGATCACCGTGCCCGGCTTGCCGCCTTTTTCGAGATAGTTCTTTACGGCATAGGCCGCCGCAAATGCACCCGCGCCTAAAAGGTTATGTCCGCAGCCGTGGCCGCATTCCATACCGGGCTCTTTTGCTCGCTCGGCGACACCGCCTTGTTGCGATAACCCGGAAAGAGCGTCGTATTCGCCTAAAATACCAATGACAGGATTGCCTTGCCCGTAACTTCCGACAACGGCGGTATCTATGCCGTATAACCCCTTCTCAACGGTAAAGCCTGCCTCGATAAGTACCTTTTCATAGAGGTCGGCAGAACGGTATTCCTTGAGCGAAAGCTCGGCATAGCCCCATATCTCATCGCTGATATTTGTAAAAAGTGCCGCGTTGTCGTCGATTGTTTGCAGTGCTTTTTCTTTTTTCATATCACCTTATAACACCTTGCTTAAGAAATCCTGCGTGCGCTTTTCGCGGGGGTGATCGAATATCTCCTCCGGACTCCCCTGCTCGAGAATGATTCCATCATCCATGAACATCACGCGGTCGCTCACCTCACGCGCGAAGCGCATCTCATGGGTGACAATCACGGTCGTCATACCGCCGCGCACGAGGGATTTAATCACATCGAGCACCTCACCTACCATTTCGGGGTCGAGTGCACTTGTCGGCTCGTCAAACAGCATCACATCGGGCTCCATGGCAAGCGCTCTTACGATAGCGAGTCTTTGCTTTTGCCCGCCGGAAAGGCGGTTTGGACGCTCGTCGATCTTATCGAGTATACCTACGCGCTCCAACAATTCCGCCGCGAGCTGATCAGCCTCATCCTTGGTTTTCTTTTTTAACAGCACCGGTGCAAGCGTTATGTTTTGCCTAACGGACATATTCGGGAACACATTGAACTGCTGAAATACCATCCCCATTTTCTGCCTGTGTAAGTTGATATCCGCGCGCTTGTCGGTTATATCGATGCCTTCAAAATAAATCTTGCCGCTTGTTGGCTCCTCAAGCCGGTTTAGGCAGCGCAAAAATGTGCTTTTACCGCTTCCGGAGGGGCCGATTATGGATACGACCTCCCCACGCATAACCTGCCCGTCAATACCTTTTAAAACTTCAAGCTTTCCGAAATGTTTCGTTAGCCCTACGGTTCGAATAATCGGCGTATTCCTATCGGATTGCGCACTAGACTTAGTTAAAAACTCCATGACAAAAACGCCTCCTTATTCGTTGGTTTTAAGCTTACGTTCGTATGCGCCTATGAGCTTAGATAAGCTAAACGTGAGCACGAAATAGATTACGCCCACGATGAGCAGGCTTTCAAACGAAAGATACGTCGCACCTTTTACGGTGAGGTACGAGGTCATAAGATCGCCCACAAAGAACGTGGAAGCAAGCGAGGTCTCCTTAATAATCATGATGAACTCGTTGCCGAGCGCGGGTAAAATATTTTTCACAGCCTGCGGCAAAACGACGCGGAGCATCGTGTGCGATTTGTGGAGGCCAAGGCTTCGCGCGGCTTCGGTTTGCCCCTTGTCTACAGCCTGAATACCGGAACGGATAACTTCCGATACATACGCGGCACTGTTGATGACAAGCGCAACGGCAATGCTCGTGTAATCGTTAAGCCCAAGTGCCGGGAACATCATAGGTAAAATGAAATAACCGAAGTACAACTGCAAAAGTATTGGCGTCCCGCGGATAAACTCAACAAATGCGCTTATAAAAAACCGCAGCAGCTTCCATTTTGACATATGCGCAAACGCCAACAGCGAACCGATGATCGCGCCGAAAAACACGGTGATTGCAGAAAGCGACAGCGTAACGCTTACGCCCTTTATCAAAAATACATCCCAGTATTGGGACATAATCTTAGCGATATTTTGAAGGATCGTAGAGAGATCCATAATTTTGCCTCCTTATGGGGTAATCCGTGTTTCAAAGTAGCGAAGCACGGGTTTTGCGGGGGTGTGCGGGCGAGGGTACGCGGGCGGATGCTATCCGCCCCTACCACCCCTACCGAGCCTACCGGCATCACGCATGTGTAGGGCGGGATGATTTCATCCCGCCGAGGTGCAATAAAGCTGGGGCTGTATCGGATAGAAAAACCACCTGGTTCTGAATGAGTGAAGCAAAGTGAAGAATCCCATAAATGGAGCCTCTTCTATGCACCCACCCTTCCCACTGTCATTTCGAACGCAGCGAAGCGCAGTGAGAAATCCCCTGCAACTTCGCCTGCGTATCGCATTTTACCCCTGCGGCGCGTTGCCTTCGTCATCGTAGGAAACATCCGCGGCGGTCTCAATACCCGCAAGCGTTTTGGCATCCTCGTACCATTGTCCGTAATAGCCCGCGTCATAAGCTTTTTTTAGAAGCTCGTTTACGGCTGCAGTCAGCGCAGTTGCGTTTTTGTTGAGCATTACAACGTTATTGGTCGCAGCATCTTCTACCGCAAACTCAAAACCTGACATACCGATATCGGGGTTATTGGCAATGATGGCTTCGCCGTTTCCGTACGCCACGGCAACACCGTCTACCTTGCCGGTTTTAAGCGCAAGCACCGCATCGTCAATTGCCTTAAAAAGCTCGACTTTGGCATACTCCGCAATCTGTTCGTTGCATAGTAATTCCTGCAGCGATGCTGCCTGCGCGGCGATCTTCATCCCCGTGAAATCAGCGGGAGCTTTAAACGTGCCCGCTTTTTCCGATAAGGTGACGATGGTCTGCTGCGTTTCGTTATCGCCAGCGTAGTAATAGTCGGACAGGCTGAAGTTTTCTGCGCGGTCCTCCGTCCACGAGTAGCCTGAGATAGACATGTCGACTGCGCCAAGCTGCACGGCGGTTTGGCAGGCATCAAACGACATGGGTTTTATAACAAGTTCAAGGCCCAGCTCATCTGCAAGGAAGTTTGCGAGCGTAACATCAAAGCCGACATATTGCTCCTGACCGGACTTTGACGTGTCTACAAATTCCATCGGAGAAAAATCCGGGCTTAAAGCTACGATAAGCTTCCCGTCCTCCACGAGCGAATAAGCATTGTCGCTTTTTGGGTTTTCTCCCGCAGCGGACGAACATGCGGTAAAAGCAAAAAGCATCAGTACAGACAGAGTAAGGGCTATAATCTTCTTCATTTTCATTTCCTCCGAATTTAAAAATCTTTATCTATGCGCGGTCACCCGCGTCTTGTTTTAACACAATATAGTGCATATATATGCAATTGTCAAGCACTATTATTTATATTTATTCGTTTTTATTTATTTCCGTGCTGCAATTACAGAAAAAGCTGTATGCTATATGCAGCTTAAACAAACGCAGACATGTATGCGCCTTTGACATTGGCTTTTCACTTTTCAAAAGAATGCCTTTATGATATGCTGATTTTCGCGTCAAGAATGCATATTTCTGCAAATCGGGAATGAAGTTCTCCCATGGGCAACCAAAACCGCCAACAGGCTGATGACTTCTACAGTTTATAACATATTAAACGGCAATAAGATGTTAGGAGGCGCTATGGTGGACTGTATTTTGGTGGGCTTGGGAGGGTTTGCAGGTACGGTTTTAAGGTATCTTATCGGTTTGCTGCCGGTCAAGGCAGAGAGCGGGTTCCCCGTAAAAACCCTTTTAATCAACGTGATTGGCTCCTTTGCAATCGGAGCGCTCGCTGTTTTGGTGGCAAAGTACAAATCGGTCGACCCGAGGCTTGTTCTCATAATCAAGGTCGGCGTTTGCGGTGGCTTTACCACGTTTTCCGCGTTTGCCTACGAGGCGGCGGATCTTATACAAAGCGGGAACATCGGCGTTTCGATTTGTTATATGGTCTTAAGTATTGTCTTAGGTATTGCCGCAATATTTGGAGCGCAGCTTCTGCTTCGCTGATTCTTTTCTAATCCTCTCCCTCGTCCCTTTTATGAACGATATCCTGCGAGATGGTATTGCCGTAGGATATAGCCTCGGAGCCGAATTTGGCGCGGATGGAATCCACCGCACTGTCAAGCTTTCTGCTTTTTTGCCGCTTTTCGCCGCCCGTATCAAAAATGTCCATCTGCGAAGCACCGTCCGTATTGAGATTCATAGCGGTAACGGTAAGCATACGGATGGGTGCTGACATATTCCACGAGCCATGAACAATGGAGATTGCCGCATCGAGTATCTCCTTGGTGGAGTCGGTGCAGGTATCAAGCCGCTTCTGGCGGGAAATCACGTGTAGTGCAGGGTTTTTGATTTGTACCTGTACGGTAGAGCAATATAGTCCATTTTGCCTTAAGCGCGCTCCCACCGTATCGCAAAGCATGGTTAACCCTGCTCGAACATCGTCCTTACCTAAAAGATCTCGCGAGAAAGTGATGCCGCAGCCGATGCTTTTTGCAGCATCCTCTTCGCCGATATGCTTTACAGCTTCATTTTCCATACCACAGGCGTACTCCCATATGGTTTCACCCGAGCGCCCGAGCATGATTTGCATACGCTCTTGCCCCGCAAGCGCGATATCGCCTATGGTAAATATGCCATTTTTCGTCAAGGTCTCCTCGGCGGCCTTGCCGACGTAGAGCATGCTCCGCGCGGGAAGCGGCCAAAGTACATCCTTATAGTTTTCCCGCGTGATGACGGTTGTTGCATCCGGCTTTTTATAATCGCTGCCGAGTTTGGCAAATGTTTTGTTAAAGGATACGCCAACGGATATGGTAAGGCCGATCTCCTCGCGAACGCGTTTGCGGATAGCATTAGCAATTTCTTTTCCTGTGCCGAAAAGATGCAGGCTTCCCGTAACGTCAAGCCAGCTTTCGTCCACGGAAAACGCCTCCACCTGATCGGTATACTGCCCGTATATGGAGTTTATTCTTTTGCTGAATTCTTGGTATTTATCGTGATGCGGCGCAACAAGCGTGAGCTTGGGGCATTTTTTAAGCGCCTGCCATACGGTTTCCGCCGTGACGATGCCGTAGGCTTTTGCATGTTCGTTTTTCGCTAAGATGATACCGTGGCGGTTTTTCGGATCGCCGCAGACGGCCATGGGCACGTCCCAAAGCTCCGGCCGGAAAATGCATTCGACCGAAGCGAAATAGCCGTTGCAATCGCAATGCAAAATGGTCCTGTCCACGGCGCGCCTCCGATAGGATCAAAGCTCAGTTATGAAAGAGCGTTTCCCACAGCAACTTTGCGTTGCGGGGGATATCCACCTTTAACCCCTCGCCCGCTTCCTCAAGTGTTTCCCAGCTGCCCTCGCAGGGAAGTATCAAACTATTGTATTCAATCTCCTCCGCCTTGAGGATCTCATACCCCAGGTCATGCAGCGTTGTAATGTCCAAATTGGTACGAATACTGCTGAAAACTAAACTCAGCAAGGGAAGCATAGCTTCCTTTGTCGCGGTTTTGCGCATATTGAGGATTGCGGAATGAATAAGCGTCAGGCTGCGCGAAAGGTTAGGAAAAGGCGCCTCTCCGCTGAGCTTATCCATGGCATGCACCATGCTTTGCATGCCTGTAAGGGTCGTTTGCCCGCTTCCTACGCCCCCGCTGTTTTCCTTTAAAGCGTTGTTGATATAATCGGCCTCATCCGGCGTCAAATCCGCTTTTATACCGCCGAGCAGGTCGATCATAGCTGCCATGGAGTTTGTATCCGTGCAGGCATAGCTTTGCAGGTCCAACTCGAAATTTTGGTTCATGGCGTTTACCAACAGGCCCGGCCCACCCAAAGCATAGGTTTCGCCTAAGGTTTTTTGCCCATAACCCTCTACCTCCAACATGGTATCACGATCCAGAGCGACCACCGTAAGCCTTTGCTCAAAAGCATTAAAGGAGGCGATGAACACCATGTCGGCTTGGGCATCCTCTTGGTTCAGGGGTTGATTCTGCACCGTGATGAGCACGCTGGTGATAAACTTGTCGATCTGCTCCTTGGTGTAGATATTCGTCTGCCCCTGCCTGTTTAGAGCGGCTGATGCCTTGGCGATGTTGAAAAGCAACACCCCGCCAAGAATGATTCCAACAAGCGTGGTCGCCCCAAAGCACCAAATGGCCCTAATGAGCCAACGCCTTAGGGCGTTGGGTTTATGTTTAACCTCGTTTCTCTGCTTCAAATCGTATTAATCCTCCGGGGACGGCGAAGGGGCTATGATCTGCCCCTGCTCCGCATATTCGCCGATTACTATCATATCCGGCAGCCTGCGAGCCTCTCCTTCTCCTGACGGCCGATTGATGATCGCGCCGCCGAACACCATGATGGCGCTTCCGCCGCCATCCAGATTATAGGCTTCCTGCAAGCCTAAATTACGGGCAAGCTTGATCATTTCTTTAAAATTCATGCCTATGGAGTAGCCCTTCTGCCTGCCGTCTATCATGATGATGGCATAATGCCCCGGCTCATAATAACCTAAGATGCAGCGGGGGCTACGCCCTTGCGCGTTAACGTCCTTCACGCCTTTGCCCTTGCGCACCAGCGTCGGCCCAAACTGCCAACCCTGCCAAGCGCCCCGCCGCATAGCAGGCTTCGCCTCAAAGTCCTCAAATTCCTTCGTAACCAATCGCCCACTTTTATATAACACGCATACGGATCGTTCCGGCCTTAAGGTTTGCTCGGGTTGCTCCACGATCGGTTCGGTCGGATCCGGTTCGGTATCGGACCCCTCCACAAAGGTGTCGCGCGCCTCTGCCTCGCGGTAGAGTTTGCCATTTCGTATCACAAGCCCGTTTAGGAAGTCCCCGTTCACAGCCAAAATGGAGTTATTATCCTGTGCAATTTTTTCTGCATGCTCCCGACTTCCCCGGAACTTACCGCTTGAGAAGGCGGTTTGAAAGCAATTGATGTTGCGCATCCAAATATCGGCAACGTAATAGGTGACGCCGTCTTCTTGGACCTGCTTCACCGCGATTCGCAGCTCATTGCTTTGGTGGCTGTAATTAGCGCCCTCCCCGGTATCATAGTCCGGGAAATTCACATTCTCGATATCCCCTTCCCGCGGCGCACGCGTAGGTGTAGGCGTGGGTATGGGCGTAGGCGTAAGCTCGGGTGTAGGTTCGGGTGTGGGCTCAGGCGTGGAAGTGGGCTGTAAAACCGGCAGGGGGCCGGCGTGCGCGTTTAGGAGCAGGTTTTTCTGCTGATCGCTGTAAATCCGGCCAATCAGAACATCGGCATAGATCACCACAACGGAAGTAAGCACCAAAAAGCCTGCGATAACACAGAGCATAACGGTTTTGATTTTCCGCTTTTTCTTGCTTTTCATGCTTCCCATGCTTTCTCCGTTGCATAAGGCAAGGGGAGCCGAACCCTTGCGGTTCGACTCTTCTTAGCTTAGCCTCTCGCAAGTAATCCGAATACGGATTGCCTATGAGAGGCTAATAGGACTACTCTTCTGTTATTATATCTTTCTCACCCTAACAAGACAAGAATCTGCGGCATGGCTTTCATTATGGCTTCTCGAGTTCCGCAAGGAAAGCGGTGAAGGTATCCTCGTTCTTTGCGAACATGCGCATATCCTGATTAAATTTCACCTCGAAGTCCGTGCGGTAGGCGGTGTAGTAAGTGTTCGCGCCGGAGTTGAAATAGATCTCATCCACATTTCCGATGAGTGCAAATACGATGGCGGCATTATCCTCCCAAACCGCCTCGTAGTCTTCGGGGATGCTGTTATAATACGTAAAATCATAGGTGGCGACGATTCCGTAGGGCTCAGCATCGGTACGCAATTCGGTCTTTGTAAGCGCCGCGCCGTAAGGAAGGCTTACGAAAAGGCCTACGGTATTGGAATTATCGCCCACGTATTCGCTTTTATAAGCGTAAAGTGGCTTCGCGGTCGCGGCCTCCTCCGAGCATGCAGGCAGAAACACGATGGCAGCGATTAAGAGCAAAACCGATACCGCAGCTATCCGGCGCGAGGGCTTTTTAATGTTACTATCGGTTCGCACAAATACCCTCTACATTCTTTCCGGTGCTTTCAAACCAATGAGGTATAGACCGGTCTTGATGACCGTGCCTGCCGCTTGACACAACGCTAGGCGTGCGTTTTTCACGTTTTCCGCCTCGCCGATGATGCGGTTGTCGTAATAGAACTTGTTAAACGCAGAGCAGATGTCCATCACCGCACGGGACACGACGAATGGCTCATTTTTAAATGCGGCAACCTTCACCGCGTCGGGGAACGCGGCAAGCGCGCGAATCAGCGCCATGGAGGAAGCATCCGTAAGCACCGAACAGTCAATATCGGATGCGTCAAACGCACCGGCTTTACGCAGTACCGATTGGCACCGCGCATAGGTGTACTGCGTGTAAGGGCCTGTTTCACCGTCGAAGTTGAGCGCCCGTTCCCAGGTAAAGTTGATGTCCTTAATTTTGCTGTTGTAGAGTACCGACCATATAACAGCGCCTACGCCTACGTCGCGCGCAACGCTTTCCTTATCCTCTATATCCGGGCTCTTTTCCTTGATGATTTCAAGCGTGCGCTCGATGGAGGCGTTTAGCACGTCTTCAAGATACACCACATTGCCGTGGCGTGTGGATAACGACGCACCTTCAAAGCTTACCATGCCGAAGCTCACATGCTCCATATCCTCAACCCAATCATAGCCCATAAGCTCGAGTACCTTGAAAAACTGCCTGAAATGCAGGTTCTGCTGATAGGCGACCACATAGAGCGACTTTGCGAAGTCGTAAGTATTTTTGCGATAGATGGCGGTCGCAAGGTCGCGCGTAGCGTAGAGCGTCGCGCCGTCCGAACGTAAAATGATACACGGAGGCATGTCATATTCACTCAAATCCACGATGCTTGCGCCTTGATCCACCTTTAATAAATCCTTCTCACGTAGCTCGTCCACCACGGGCTGCATTTTATCCTCATAAAAGCTTTCGCCAGCGTAGCTGTCAAACTGCACGTCCAATAAATCATATACGCGCATTACATCGCGCATGGTGAGATCCTTAAACCAATTGAATAGCGAAAGCGCTTCTTTGTCGCCAAGCTCAATTTTGCGAAACCACGCGCGGCCTTCGTCGTTGAGGCTTTCGTCCTTTTCAGCCTCCTGATGAAAGCGCACGTAAAGTTCCACGAGCGCACGCACGCCATCGCGCTCCACAGCTTCCTTTTCGCCCCATTTTTTATAGGCAACAATCATCTTGCCAAACTGTGTGCCCCAGTCGCCCAAATGGTTGATGCCAACGCTCTTGTAGCCGAGGAAGTTATAGATGCGATATAGTGCATGACCTAGGGCGGTGGTGGAAAGATGGCCTATATGAAACGGCTTTGCGATGTTAATGGAGGAATAGTCGATGCATACGTTTCTTTTACCGCCCATGTCGGAGGAGCCGAAACGATCGCCTTCTTGAAGAACGTTTAAAAGAACGGACTTAGCATAATCCGCTTTATTTACAAAGAAATTAACGTAGCCGCCGACCGCCTGCAGATGCGAAAATCCCGCAGGCAGTTCAACCGTGTTCGCAAGCTCCGCAGCGATGATGTTAGGTGCCTTACGCATGGTTTTTGCCAAGCGGAAGCACGGAAACGCATAATCGCCCAAATCGTCGCTTGGCGGGGTCTCAAACCATTCCGCAAGCTCGTTTGCTTCCATTTCGAGTTTTTCGCCCAAGGCGGCTGCCAGCAAATGTTTGTCGTCCATATTTTTCTCCCGTATTTTTATAAGGCAAGCGTTCGCCTCTTTTTACCTTAATCGTATGGTAGCGTTTTTTTATTGCGCGGTCAAGCCAAAGCCATGTCAGAAACCGGTGTACGGGTAAAGAGCTTCGTCCATGGAGATCCCGGAAACCCGCCAGAAGCCGTTTTCCAAGGAAAGAAGAAGAGACGCTGCATATTTTCCCGCGATCCCCGTGGATGTGGCGAGTGTAAATGTAAGCTCCGCGACTTTGCTCTTTGCGTTCCCGTCTTCAATCTTAGCTATAGTATAGCTGTCGACCCAGGGGCTTGACATACCCGTGACCCAGTTCGGTGCAGTTGTTTCAAGCCTTTTTGCATATTCCGTCTTTAGCATATCGCTCATCACGGCGTATTGTAGCGCAGCACTCCTTTGCTTTAATCCCTCCGCCCAGGTTTTAGCAGCATCCTCGGGCGTACAAGAACCGACGTAGCGCATGGCTTCCATCAAAAGTGCATTTTTGGTTTCACAGGTATTTCCGCTCCACACGGAAAATACGGCTCGTGCTTCCGTGTCCTTTTTGAGGAGTATAAAGC
>JAEWZS010000246.1 GCA_023458355.1 Bacillota bacterium | reverse complement strand
TTGGCAACCCCTGAACCGGCTATTTGTGGTACGGCTCGTTGCTCAGTATCTTAAAGGCCCTGTAAAGCTGCTCTAAAAGCATCACGCGGAACACCTGATGGGAAAATGTCATCTTAGAGAAGCTCAAAAGATAATCTGCACGGGCTAATACTTCAGCGCTTAAACCTAAGGACCCGCCTATGAGAAACGCGAAGCTGCCCTTCCCATCGTTCATCCACGCCTGTATCGTGTCTGCAAGCGCGGGGGAGGAAAGCTCTTTTCCTTCAATGGCAAGCGCAACTGTGAAATCGTTCTTGTCGAGCTTTAAGAGCATTCGCTTGCCTTCCTCGGCCTTCACTTGCTCGCGCTGCGCATCGCTCAATTTCTCGGGAGCCTTCTCGTCCGCTACCTCAATCATTTGAACGCTCGCGTAACGCGAAAGCCGCTTTACAAATTCCGAAACGGCTTCCTCGTAAAAGCGCTCCTTAAGCCTGCCTACGCTTATAACGCGAATGGTCATAGTTAACCCACCTCGTAACGTCCCGTAAGACGGTCACGGTGCGCGACGGTAAGCTCGAAGTTTGCGTCCGAAATATCCTCGGCGCGCAGTATCTCGCGCACGGTTTCAAGTGCAAGTTCCTCCAAATTGTTGTCGAGGCTTAAATGCCCTAAAATGGCATGCCGCAAACCTTTTAAGTACAGCTTAGCCAGCGCCCTGCCTGCACATTCATTGGAAAGATGTCCAACGTCCGAGAGTATGCGGCGCTTGAGTACATACGGATACCTGCCTGATTTTAACATGTTCACATCGTGGTTGGCCTCTATCATAAGAAGGTCTGCACCCTCCACAGCGTCCAACAGGCACGGCTCCGCAGCGCCTATATCCGTCATTACGGCAAGGCGCTTCCCGTTAAAGTCAATGCGGTAACCCACGGATTCAAGCGCATCGTGCGGGGTCTTAAATGGGGTGATGTTTACGTTTTGAATGTAAAAATCTCGGTTGGTTTCAAACACGCGCAAGTTTCGTGGTGCGATATTTCCAACACATGGCCGCATGCCCTCCCAGGTTCCCCTGTTGGCATAAATAGGCACATCGTACTTTCGCGAAAATATGCCGGCGCCGTGTATATGATCGCGATGCTCATGCGTGATGAGTATGGCGCTCACGTTTTTTGGGTCGACATCGATCTCAGATAACGCCCGTGTCAGCGCACAGCCTGCAACGCCCGCATCGATTAGAATGCGGACATCCCCCGCTTCAACAAGTGAGGCGTTCCCCGAGCTGCCGCTGAACAGCGGATAAAAAAGCATACTGCCTCCTAGTAAAACAGCCTTACGGCCGAAAAATCCTTCCTGCCCATTGTAGCATAAAGCCCTGTCCTAAAACAGGGCTTATAAAGTCAAAAAAGTGATTTGCAGCGTTTAAGACAAGCAAATTTGCGAATCTTAGTATCCCGTTGCCACCGCGAGACACAACACCCCGACCGAGATTAGAAGGATTGCTATAAGCGGTTTCCATACCCAACGGAACCATTTGCCGTAGCTTATATCCGCAATACCGAGCATGATAAGTAGCGCCGTGTTGGTGGGATAAATCATATTGGAAAAGCCGTCGCCGAGAACATAAGCGAGTATAACCGTTTGGCGTGATACGCCGCTTAGATCAGCAAGCGGCACGATAAGCGGTATCAACAAAAACGCCTTTGCGCTTCCCGATGCGATAAATATCTCAAGCACCAGCACGATAAAGAACATAAGAAGCGCCGATGCGTAAGGCCCTGCGTCTTTAAGGCTCCCCGAGAGCAAGAATAAAATTGTATCGAGTATGCCGCCCGCAGTGATGACGTGCTTTACGCCCATCGCAAGAAGAATAAACGCCACCGCCGGAAGTACGCTTAAACAGCCCGAGAAAAAATCCTTTGTTACCCTACCGCCGTAACCCGATAGCTTGCCGCCTAAAAAACCTGCGAGCGTAAACAAAAGCGCCATCACGATAAGCGTATAATCCGTTAGGGGTTTTATAATAAAACCCGCAAGTATATACAAGAATACGATGCCTAGGCAGATGCTAAGCGCATTAAGCGCTTTTTTAAGACGCGGGTCCTCGAGCGTTTGTGTAAGGTCACCGTGCATGTAACGTTCGCGAAGCTTTAGATCGTGCTCATAGGTGAGCGAGCGCTTGGGGTCCTTTTCAATCCGCTTTGCATAGGTAATCATAAATACGGCGAGTATGGCATAAGCGAATACAAACACGAGCGCACGAAGCGATAGCCCGGAAAAGACCGGAACATCCGCAAGCTGCTGCGCAACGGCCACCGTGAACGGGTTAAACGTACCCGCTGCAAACCCCATACCGATGGAAAACGCGCTTAACCCGAGACCGACGAGGGAGTCCCAACCCATGGAAAACGAAATGGCAACGGCGATGGGAACAAGCGTAATGCCCTCTTCAAAAATACCCACTGCGGAGCCTAACGCCATAAAAACGAAAAGTAGTATACCCGTCATGCGGTATTTGTTGTTACCGAAGCGCCTTATAGTAACGGCCATGAGCCGCCGCAAAACACCGCTTTTTTCAAGCACTGCAAACGTGCCGCCTACGAGCGTCAAAAATACCATGATGCCTATAGCGAGCACCGAATCGGGCGAGGCGAGCACCTCAAAGGGTGCTGTAAACCAGCGCCATATGGGAAGCGGTTGTAAAGATGGGTTTTCGCGATAGGAATCGGGCACCACAAGTTCTTGCCCGTCTACATTTACGCGTTCGTAGCTCCCCTGCGGGAGTACGCGCGTGAGTATGCCCGCGGCTATAAGAAGCGCTAAAAGCAAAATAAGCACGCTTACAAACGTGCGTTTTTGAATGCTGAGGCCCGCTTTTTGCTCCTTTTCCATACCGCATCCCCTTTTTAATTTATACTATCATAAAAGCCAGGTATGCGGTAGCGAAAGCCGGAATATTGCCAAGCCGTTCTATGGGCGGTATCATACATATATAGAGTCTTTTTTATGTTTCCGCGTACAGGCGGTTTTGAATATCTGAAATGGGGTGACACCTATGAAAGCTTCGGATAAGACACGAGCACGCCACCTGAGGGCGTTTAAGGTTTTGAGCACGATCATTCGACCGATCTTCTACCGGATGTATCGTTATACGCCTGTACCGGTAACGGGTGTTGAGGGACCTTTTATGGTATTCTCCAACCATAACGCGGACCTCGACGCGGTACTAGTGAACCTTGCGTTCAAGGAGCAGATGTATTTTGTGGCGAGCGAGCATATTTTCCGTAAGGGTTTTTTATCGAAGCTTCTTGTGCGGTATTTCGACCCCATTTCCCGCTTAAAGGGCGGTACAGAGGCAAGTGCCGCCATGGAAATGTTACGGAGGCTCCGCCGAGGGTATAACATTTGCGTGTTCGCCGAGGGCGACCGTTCCTTCAACGGGCTTACCTGTCCCATACCGCCTGCTACAGGCAAGCTTGCTAAAGCAGCGGGTGTAACCGTTATTACCTATAAGCTTGAAGGCGGTTACCTAACAACGCCCCGATGGGGTAAAAAAATGCGCCACGGCGAAATGCTTGGCTATACGGTAAACGTGTATTCAAAAGAGCAGATTAAGCAAATGAGCGCCGATGAAGTAAATGCCGTTTTAGCTTCAGATTTATATGAGGATGCTTATGCGAGGCAGGCTGAACATCCGGTTCGGTACATGGGGAAGGACCGTGCTGAATGGCTTGAGACAGCGCTTTATATTTGCCCAAGCTGCGGCAGAATCGGCACGCTCAAAAGCCGAAAAAACGAATTTCACTGCGATTGCGGTCTCAATTTAGAGTATACGGAATACGGATATCTGGAGGGCAAAACCCCCTATAAGACCGTCACCGAATGGGATAAGTGGCAAACCGAGCGGCTTTCTGAGATCGCCAAAGAGTCCGGCGATGGGCCTTTGTTTACGGATGAAAATGTGCGCCTTATGCGCGTAATGCCGGACCATAAAGAAGAAACCATAGCGCAGGGAACGCTTACGATGAACCGCGAATACATCGAATGCGGCGGAACAAAGCTTTCTATTTCGGATATCTCCGCCATGGCGTTGTATGGCCACGCGAACGTGACCTTCACACACAAAGACGGTCACTACGAGCTCCTAAGCGTACCGCCGTTTTGCGGGAGAAAGTATTTTCAGCTGTTTGAGTTGCTGAAGAAATAAACCGAGAAATAAACTTTTGTTCATTTTTGCGTATTTTTAAGCGTTTCGTGCTATACTTGCGGCGGAACGCTGTTTTTTAAAAGACGTGTCGGGGCGGAACCGGCGCATGATACGGCGCGTTTTATTGTAAGGGGTATAGCCGGATGAAGAAAAAGAAAAAAAGCATGACCGCACTGATTATAGCGCTACTCGTTCTCGTAGGCGCACTTGCGGCGGTGGGTATTTATTTAAAGAACCTACAAACAAACCCTATGGCTGCGTTTGAGGAGATACCGGTGCCGACCCCTGCTGCGTCCACCGCTATACCGCAAACACAAATACCCAATGAGCCAACGCCCACGCCCGTACCTACGCTTTCGCCCGAGGAGGCGCTTCAAGCCGCGGCGGATGCGGAGTTTATGAAAAACCGCGTGAACATACTCATGCTCGGTTGGGACGAAAGCCCCGAACGTAACGATGAGGACAGCGTATTATACCGCGACGAAGAGAACAATTTCAGAAGCGACGTCATCATGCTTCTGACGGTCGATTTTGAAAATAAGGTTGTCGATTTGATTTCCGTTCCGCGCGATACCTATGCGCCTATCTATAACGTGGAGGGGCGATTTAAGATCAACGCCGCGTTCGCCAAAGGTGGCAGTGCTAAAGGCGACGGCTTCAATTACGCCATGAAAACCGTATCAAACCTGCTCGGTGTGCCTATAAACTACTATGCAGGCGTGAACATGCAGGGCATGAAAGCGGTGGTAGATGCGATGGGTGGTGTTGATTACGATGTGGATTTGCGCATCGTGCTCAACGGCCGCGTACTTGAAAAGGGGATGCAGCACCTCAACGGCCAGCAGGTGCTCGACTATTGCCGTGCACGCAAGGGCTACGGCACCGACGTCAGCCGGGCCGACCGCCAGCAGAGGATGCTGTTTGCCATATTCAACCAGCTCAAAAGCAAAAACCAAATCGTCAATTTACCAAATGTCTACCTTGGCGTGAAGGACTATATTAACACCAACCTCAATTTCGACCAGATTGCGGCGCTTTCTATGTTTGCGCTCGATTTTGATACCGCAAACCTTAACCGTCATACGCTTGACGGCGAATACATAAGCGGCACACCCTATAACGGCGCATCGTTTTATGTGCTTAAGAACAGCAAGTTGAAGGAACTCGTCAAGGATGTTTTCGGCGTTTCCATCGAGCCCGATGCGCGATACGATGTTTCCTTTGTGAAGGCGGACAAGGCTGCCGCCGCGGCAATTGCCTATGTTGTAGGATCTGAGAACATACTATTATACTTGGAAAGGCAAGGCCTCTATATTAATCCCGAAACATGGACCGGCGACTATCCTGCGCCTGAGCCGGCATGGGATATTCAAGAGCTTCTTCTTTCCATGGAGCAAGTAAACGCCGTTGCCTTGCGCGATATTCCCGCTTCGGCCTCAGACGAAAAACGCGAGAAAATTCTAAGCACTCAGTTCGACACGGACGCCATTTCCGCTGCCGTGGAGCGCATACGTCAGTCCATGTGGACGGTTTGCACCGATTACAGCCTCTATCGTGAGTACTTTACAAAAAAGCTTTTGCCTGAGGAGTTTTATAATCTTTTGCCCTCCTATCAAACGCTTATGACACCGGAGCCGTAGCCAAGTTGCCGCCTATAAAATGCGGCTGAATGATATTCATGACTGACTTACAAAAGGTGAAAGTGCGGGGGAAGCACTCCGCAAAAAGAACAAGAATGCTTGATTATTTCATCCTACTTGCGGCGCTCATTGTACTTGCAGGCTTTTTTGCCTTTGAGAACAACGATATTGTTGTCTCCAAATTTACCTATTTTAGTGAAAGGCTGCCCAAAGCATTTGACGGCTTTGTGATCGCGCAGATTTCCGATTTGCACAACAAGCGCTTCGGCGCGAAGCAAAAGCAAATTTTACAAAAGCTCAAAGACGTAAGTCCTGATCTTATCGTCGTTACAGGGGACGTTTTAGACCACCGCCGCTACGACTTTGCACCTGTTATGGAGCTGATGCAAGGCGCAAAGGAACTTGCCCCCGTCGTTTACGCTCCGGGCAACCATGAGGAATCATCGGGGCGTTATCTTGAGATCAAAGAAGCGCTTCTTCGAGCGGGTGTTACCGTGCTTAATGACGCTTCTTATACTGTATCGCGGGGCGATGATACCGTAACGGTTCTCGGCGTACTCGACCCGGCTTTTTCTAAACTTAGGCAAAGCCATAAAACCGATGCGTCGGATATGAGGCGCTTCCTTAACACGCAATATGAAGAGGATGACTTTACAATACTTCTGTCGCACAGGGCGGAGCTTTTGAAGCTTTACTCGGAAGTCGGAGTGGATCTGGTTTTCGCCGGTCATGCGCACGGTGGTCAGATACGGCTGCCGTTTATTGGTGGGCTGTATGCACCCGGTCAGGGTATTTTCCCCAAGTATACGAGCGGACGTCACGATGCGGACGATACGACCATGTATGTGAGCCGCGGCATAGGGAACAGCGTGTTTCCTTTGCGCATATTCAACAGGCCGGAACTCGTTGTGGTGACGTTAAAGGTAAAATAAAGCTGCGAAAGCGGGTATTATTTCATTTCCCGGGAAATTATAGAAGCTATACGGTAAAACGGCTGTTCAATTGAACAGCCGTTTTTTGTGTGCGAAAACTTTCGGTTGGGCGAGATGGTTCCAATAAGTTGTAAACGTTAAAATTGCGGAGGTTAATAATTTTTAATATAAAACGATAGGCGTTAAGGGGCCAGGAGGGATTCCGATTTCCCTCCTTAGGCCCCTTAACAATCCCCTATCCTCCTTAAAACGGCCACTGCGTGGGGCTTGATAAACTCCTACTTATCTTATAAGGGAGATTATAGTTCAGTTAGCGAATCCATTCACCCGTTTCATACGCCTATTAAGACGTCGGTAAATCCCCATAGGTGAATAAAAAAATCCCCAGCCGGGGATTTTTACATATACGGTTCTGGATAGTAGGGGCGGATAGCATCCGCCCGTGATCGTATTAGTCCATCAATTCTTTCGCCGCAAGATAAATGCTTTCCTCGTTTGGCAAAAGTTCTGTTTCAAGTTCCAACGCGGAGGGGATGGGGGAGAATGCAGCGCCCAGGCGGCGTATGGGCTTTTTAAGCTTGGGAAGTACATCGCTACAGGCGATGGTCGAAGTAACTTCGGCTCCGAACCCGGCAAAGCATACGGCCTCATGAACAATCAAAACACGGCCTGTCTTTATAGCGGTTTTCAAAACGGCCGCCGTATCAAGCGGGGAGAGTGTGCGAAGATCAAGCACTTCTGCTTCGATGCCTTCTTTATGAAGCCGATCGGCGACGGCCAAACTCATCTGTACCGTGCGTCCGTAGGTTATAATCGACAGATCGGCTCCCTCGCGCTTTATGTCCGCGACACCGAGCGGCACAACATATTCACCTTCAGGTACAAGGCCGGTGGTCTCATAGAGCATTTTTTGCTCAAATACAAGCACGGGGTTATCGTCGAGTATAGCAGCTGCAAGAAGCCCTTTTGCGTCGTAAGGTGTGGAGGGAACCACAACTTTGAGGCCCGGGATATGGCAGAACAGCGTTTCGAGGG
>JAEWZS010000245.1 GCA_023458355.1 Bacillota bacterium | reverse complement strand
ATCTAAATGTATGCTCCAAGCGCGGCTTATCTGAAAGGTTCGATTCAACCGTAGGTGCACGCACCGTGCTGATGCCTTTTGGTGGGAAGCACCAGCTTACACCCATACAGGCCATGGCAGCGAAGCTTCCCGTGGAGGAAGGGGAAACCAATGCCTGCTCCTTCATGGCATGGGGTTATGATCCGTATCTTTCGGAAGCCTCTCCTTATTCGGGTGCGTATGCGGCGGTCGTAAGCTCTGTTGTAAAGCTTGTTGCATCAGGCGCACCGCTTGATGATTGCTATCTGTCCTTTCAGGAATATTTCGGACGCCCCAACCGCGAGCCGTCGCGCTGGGGTAAGCCCGTATCAGCACTTTTAGGTGCGCTCGAAGCGCAGTTAGGACTTGGAATTGCAGCCATTGGCGGCAAGGATTCTATGAGCGGAACGTTTGAAACGCTCGATGTACCTCCCACGCTCGTATCCTTTGCCGCGGCCCTAGGCGATTCGCGTGAAGCGCTGTCGCCTGAATTCAAGCGCGCAGGATCGCGCGTTGCAATTGTAGAGCCGCAGTATCGCGAAGACGGGCTTCCAGAGTTAAGCTCTTTGAGAACGCTTTTAGAAAAGGTGCATGAGCTCATAAAAGAGCGCAAGGTAATTTCTGCTTATGCACTAGGCCGCGGAGGCATAGCGGAGGCGGTTTTCAAGATGTGTCTTGGCAACGGGCTCGGCTTTACCTTCCGTGATGAGCTCGAAATGGAAGAACTCTTTTTGCCGCGCTGCGGCGCACTGCTGCTTGAACTAAAGGATAATTCCGATATCGGGCGCACGGTTGGGAGTACATCGGGTGAAGGCACGCTTATTTGGCGTAAAGAAAACGCTGCGCTTGATGAACTCCAAAAAGCATACGAAGGCGTTTTGGAGGGGATTTTTCCCACTTGCGTAAAACCTATGGAGAAAGATAAAGTTGAGACGTTCTCCTTTCGTGCGCAAAAGTCCGTAATGCCGCATGGCGTAAGCGTAGCAAAACCGCGTATTTTGATACCCGTGTTTCCGGGAACGAATTGTGAATATGAATCCGCGAAGGCGGTTCAAAGAGCGGGTGCGAAAGCCGACGTGATGGTTATAAACACGCTTTCACCGTCTCACATAAAGGAATCCATACGTGAATTTGCAGCACGTCTTTGTGGCACGCAGGCATTGTTTATACCGGGCGGCTTTTCCAACGGCGACGAGCCGGACGGTTCGGGCAAGTTCATCACCGCATTTTTGAGAAATCCGCTTATCTCAGACGAGCTCACAAACCTAATTGACGCACGTACGGGGCTTGTATTGGGTATATGCAACGGCTTTCAAGCGCTCATTAAGCTTGGGCTTTTGCCCTACGGGCGCATAATGCCTTTAACGGAAGCTGCACCAACGCTTACCTATAACCAAATCAGCCGCCATCAATCGCGCCTGGTGCGTACGCGTATCGCGTCCGATATATCACCTTGGCTTACATACGCAAAAGTAGGCGAGGTCTACACCGTGCCCGTTTCGCACGGCGAGGGGCGCTTCCTCTGCGCAGACAGTGTACTACAAGAGCTTATAGCAAATGGGCAAATTGCAACACAGTACGCGGATGAAAACGGACGGGTATCCATGGATATTTTCGTTAACCCAAACGGTTCGCGAGCAGCGGTTGAGGGCATCACTTCGCCGGACGGCCGTATCTTTGGGAAGATGGGGCACAGCGAGAGAATTGGAAGCGGCCTTTATAAAAACGTAGAAGGGGTATTCGACCTGAGGCTTTTTGAAGCCGCGGTCGCATATTTCAAATAAATTTAACCGGAGAACAGGATGGGAAAAATTTTAGACGGAAACCTTGTGGCGTCCGCCGTGCTCGACGAAGTTCGTGCGGACGTAGAGCAGCTTGCACTCAAAAATAAGATTTTGTGCTTAGCGGTGATACTTGTAGGCAATAATCCCGCCTCAAACATCTATGTGCGAAAAAAGCAGCAGGCGTGCGAGCGCGTGGGCATCAAATCCATCAAGTTTGAACTTAAAGAGGATACGGAGCAAAAAGAGCTGCTATCTCTTATCGCGCGTCTTAATGCGGACTGTACCGTGCACGGTATACTCTGCCAGCTGCCTTTACCCAATCACATCGATGAGCAAACGGTTCTTAAAGCCATCGCACCCGAAAAGGATGTGGATGCGTTTTCCGCACGCATCAGCATATGCGAAGCGGATATCGCCCCTTGTACGCCCGCAGGAATTGTGCGGCTAATCGAAGCCTCCGGTGCTAAGCTTGAGGGGAGTGATTGTGTTGTCGTAGGGCGCAGCAACATTGTGGGTAAGCCGCTTGCACTGCTTCTTTTGCAGAAAAACGCCACCGTAACGGTATGCCATTCTAAAACGAAAAACCTTGCGGACATTACAAAGGCTGCAGACATCCTTATCGTGGCTGCGGGCTGTCCCAACTTAATAGGTGCCGATATGGTAAAAGATGGTGCAGTAGTTATTGACGTAGGGATAAACCGTGCCGCATGTAACCGCATCTGCGGGGATGTGGACTTTATGTCGGTACTTGAAAAAGCTGCATACGTCACGCCTGTGCCGGGCGGCGTTGGCCCTATGACCATCGCCATGCTCATGAAAAATACGCTGCTTGCTGCGAAACAACAGCTAGGCGTCAGCTTTTGATTGTGCCCATTTTATGGTATTATGCTGACAGGTAAGCAAGTGTTTTATAGGTTGTTTATACGTATAGTACGAGGTGCTCCTATGCAAGAGAAGGTCAGTATCCTAAGCCACTATGACGAACAGGCGTTTTTAAACACTGTGCGTATCAACGGCTTGCTCAAATACAACATGGCTGAAACAAACGGCAAGCTGAAAGAGCCGGATATTGAAATCAGGAAAGTTGCCTGTAATGAGAATGGTGAGATAATTGGAGGGATAGCAGGTTCTACGTATCTTTCCTCGCTTGAAATTGAGGTGCTGTGGGTAAGCGTTGCTTATCGAGGGCAAGGTGTCGCATCAAGGTTGCTGGAAGCAGTTGAAAATGAGGCTAGAAGCGCCGGCTGTCAACTGGCGCATCTTACGACATATTCCTTTCAAGCCCCTGAGTTTTATAAAAAAAGCGGTTATGTTGTTTGCGGTGAAATCGACGGTTTCCCCGACAATATTAAATTGTTTACACTAAAGAAACCATTATAACAGAACAGAGTACAACACAAAAAGGAGAGGTAATAATGAAACTAAACTGGGTGACAATTCATGTTAGTGACTTAGAAAAAAGCATGCACTTTTATTCCGAACTGCTTCATCTTGAGGTTGCTGCAAAGTTCGGAAGTCCGGATCATAAAATCGTAATGCTTGGTAAGAAGGATGCGCCTAAAATTGAATTGATTTTTGAACCAAACAAGAAAGTAGAAAATCCCGGGAACGGAGTTTCCATCGGTCTTGAGGCGGACAATTTGGAGCAGCTTGTTGAAACGCTTAAAGAAAACGGATATAAAGCAATAGGTCCTATATCGCCAAATCCGAGTATTCGGTTTTATTTTGTAAATGATCCGGACGGGTATACGGTGCAGCTGGTTAAGCAAGGGTAAGATAGTCAAGAGGGGATGATTTTTTGAAGGCATTTCTTAAAGTCTTAGTTGCCATATGCACTCTTGGGGCGGGTTGGTTATTGGGGGTTTACTTACTTGATTGGTCTGTTCCGTGGAAGATAGCGTCTTTTATGTTGGCATGTTGGGGTATCGGGCATATAGTCTATTCAATATTGAGAGCTATAGACAAGCGATACCAAAAATGATGTAAGAGAAAAATACCCCAGACTCATAGATTTACAGGGGGAAGTCATATGAGAATCGAAACGGATAGATTAATCATTCGGAATTTTAAAATGGAAGATAGAGATGATTTATGCGAATATATGCTCCAAAGGGTCCACAAGGAGTTTGAAGGGTATCCCGACTTTCGTGCAGATAAAATTGATAGTGAAATTAAACATCGGAGTGTTAGCCAAGAGTTTTTTGCTGTTGAGCTGAAAGACGAACATAAAGTAATCGGCAATATTTATTTGGGGATCAGAGATTTTAATACTAGGGAATTAGGCTATGTATTAAATGAAAACTATCATTTAAAGGGCTATGGGAGCGAAGCCGCAAAAGCTGTGGTTCGGTGGGCTTTTTCACAAGGCGTTCACCGCGTGTTTGCCGAGTGTACGCCGCTTAATACATCTTCTTGGAAAACGATGGAAAAGATCGGGTTAAAAAGAGAAGCGGAACTTAGGCAGAACGTATCCTTTCACAAGGATGAAGCGGGCAATCCAATCTATTGGGATACCTATGTTTATGGTGCTTTAAGCACGGATCATATATAGAAAAAGGGTATCATTATTTTATCAAGTCCTAATTTCACGGTGCTTTTTCATACAACAAAAAGATCGGAGTAAATTCATGCAGGGTAAAAGAGCGGCCATTGTCATAAACATATTGCTGTTGCTATGGTTTCTCTTAGACATGGTTGGACTCTCCATCGGCGGACAAATGCTTGTGTCTCGCGCATGGCAGGAGGACGGCATCTTTTTTCTAATGTATCTTGCAGCTTTTCTCTGGTTTTTGCTCAAGGACAAACCGGGTAAATTTGCTCTTCTTGGCTTTTTAGCACTTTGGCTTACGCTGCAGTTGTATTTTCATTGGTTCTTTACTGTTTTTGGGCCTTGGGAAGGAATGATCAGATTTTTTGCAGGAACCATAAAGCTGTTTCCATCGGACGTAGTTTACATCCCGGACCTATATCATATTGTTCTTCATGTTCTCATATCATGTGCGCTGGTGAGCGTAATTCGTTTTGCGATAAAAAGCAGGCGAATAAAAGCATAGTCATATGAAAATTGTTAGGTAGTTTGGATTTATAAAAAGATTAAAGCAATAAAGGCGGTTACAACGTGAATAGCAATAGAAACTGGACGGTTCTATTGATTGGCGGTCCTTCAGGAACAGGCAAATCAAGCATAGCTTATGAAATTGCCGGGTTCTATGGCGTGAATGTCTTGGAGGCAGATGATGTTCATCTATCTGTTGAAACGGTAACGACAAAGGAGAATTTTCCCGCAATACATTATTGGAATAGCGGTGTAAACTTCAAAGACATCGGAGTCGACGGCAATGTAAACTGGTTAATCGATGTAAGCAAAGAAATGATTCCGGTATTAAAAGCGCTTGTTAGAAGGCATATTGAGGACAAATTACCCATTATTATTGAAGGCGATTTTATTGCTCCCGAACTCGCAATGTCTTTTGATACGCCTCAGGTAAAATCTATTTTCGTGCATGAACCCGATATTTATCAAATACTACAGAACTATTCAGCAAGAGAAGGCGGCGAATTACAACAGTACAGAGCAGAGGTAAGCATTGCCTATGGTAAGTGGATTTTAGATACTTGCAGGCGAAATAACATTAGGGTTATTGAGGCAAGGCCTTGGGACACTGCTTTAGCGAGGACCATAGAAAGTTTATTGTGATGAAAATGCTTTAGTTTTGCTCAGTTGTGTGAGCGAATGCTTGCATTGTTTTAACTTAGATTCACCGCAACGGAATAAACTTCATGAAAGGAAATGCAATGATATTCAAAGAAACGCCGAATAAGGAACTGCCCATAATTATCTTGCTGCACGGCGGCGGGTTGTCTTCTTGGTCCTTACATAGCATTGTAGAACAACTGCAGTCCGAATTTCATGTTGTTACACCTATTATTGACGGTCACGGTGAGGCAGGCAATGAAGAGTTTATCAGCATCGAGGACTCCGCAAATAAACTTATAGAGTATATTGATGTAAACTGCACCGGTAGGGTATTTGCTATAGGCGGGCTTTCAATCGGTGCACAAATAGCAGTTGAGGTTTTATCAAAACGCACGGACATTGCAGATTACGCCATTCTTGAAAGTGCATTGGTGTATCCGATTAAAGGAACTTCTGCTATGACCATTCCGACATATAAGCTTTTTTATGGATTGGTTAAGAAAAGATGGTTTTCCAAACTGCAGGCAAAAACGCTTTGTGTGCCTGATACAATGTTTGAACAGTATTATCAGGATAGTTTAAAAATGTCTAAGCAGTCGCTCATCAATATAACCCTTAGTAATGGCGACTACATGCTGAAAAACAGCATTTCGAATACGAAATCCAAGGTTTTGATCGTCGTGGGCGAAAAAGAAATCGGAATCATGAGGAAATCCGCGAAGCGCTTACATGAGACGATTCAAGGCAGCGAGCTTTATATAGCACCGGCAATGAAGCATGGCGAGTTAAGCTTAGTAAATCCAGAGAAATATGTTGCATTGTTAAAACTGCACTTTGCCAATAAATAGGATTTTGTGGGGTGCTTATGCAGATAGCATACGATACGAAAAAAGACCTGCCATGTGAGGCATTACATGATTTGTTTATGGCGGTAGGGTGGTCTGATGGAACGGTCACCCCGTTAATGATGAAGAATTTTAATGTACCCTTTATAAATTCCGCAATCGTCATTTCAGCATGGGCGGAGGATAAGCTGATCGGATGCGTTAGGGTACTGAGTGACAAGATTTTCAGGTCAATTATTTATGACTTAGCTGTTATGCCTGAGTTTCAAAACCAAGGAATTGGAGAAGAACTGGTAAGAAAATGCAGGGAGTATTTCCCCGACTCAGAGTGGTTGGTTGCAACGAAAACGGCAGCAGGTTTTTATGAAAAGATAGGATTTCAGCCAAATGATGATATCATTTTAAGTATTCCTTGCAAATGGTTTTAATACAGTTGTTGTGGAATCCATTTAGCCGCGCAAGTACGCTATCCGGTATAAGAAAATTACCCGCTTCAAGGAGAAATCATGATTACACTTAAGAAAATTGATGCGGAAAACTTTTGGGACGTTATAAGCCTATCCCTCCCCAAAGAGCAGGAGGAACTGGTTGTAAGTAACGCTGTTTCCATCGCGCAGGCCTATGTTCAGCCTGAATGCATGCCGCTTGCTATTTATAATGATGAAACTTTGGTTGGCTTTACAATGTACTGCATCGACCGAGATGATGGTGAATACTGGATTTATCGATTGATGGTTGATAAAGCGCATCAAAACAAGGGTTATGGAAGAAGCGCTATGGAGAAGGTTATTGAGACCATAAAGCAGGATAAAGCGCGTCATAAAATTTATCTCGGCGTTGATATAAGCGGTGGTGCCTACATTTATTTGTACAAAAGCCTCGGGTTTACCTTCAATGGGCAGGTGTTTGGAAAAGAGCACATTATGGTTCTGGAGTACATTTAAGAGACGGAATCTAATATCTGCTCAGATTCCGTCTATTTTTGCTTCTGATATCCTGTACTTGGGGAATGATAGCTTTCTAATCTGTCGGGATTTTATGCAAAGCTTATTTAAAAGCGCTTTTCAACCCTTCAAAATCCAAATAATCCTCTATAAACTGTTTACGTAAAAGCTCAAGCGGGATAAATTCGTTGAACTTACCTTCAATCTGCACCTTTTCGGGCAGAGGCAGGGTATATAAGTCGAGGTCGGAATGGAGGATATCCTCGATTATGGCCTCCAAATCTTCTTTTGTTCCGTTGAACATTACTTCAAGGTAAACGCATGTGCTCCATAAAAACTTGCTTTTGATCTTCCTTTGAAGGAGCGCATAATGCAATGTTATGAGCTGCCTTGTGCCGACCCAAGGGAAAATGGCACATTTTTTATCGGTAAGGGGAGTCGCAAGTTCATCCAATATGCCGCTGTTACGGGCAATGTAGCGAATTTCAGCCAATCGTTCTTGGCAGCGTTCGATCAAATACGGATATACTTCATCCGCTTTTAAGACATTGCGGATTTTCTTTACAAGTACGGTATGAAGCTCAACGCTGAAATCCACATCCCAGTCTACAACGGATATCCCGGGAACCGATTTGACGAAGATAACCTTAGATTTTTCGTTTACATCTACAGTCTCCCACGCCATGCCCGCCAACGCAAAACGGACGCCTACGGGGTAAATCTTATCGACCGTGCCTATGGTGCGGTTTTCATCTTTTACAAGCAGATATTCAGGTGCAAGGAACACGGTTAAAAATTTGTGGCTGTTGACCACTTTTTCCCCTTCTCGGCCTATGATAAGCCCGCCGCGCTCGGTGCGCTGCAGGTGATCTATGCTGATTAGGTGCGAGAGCAGGCGCTTATAATCTTCCTGCGATATATGCTTAAAGCAGCCTAAAGAAAGTATTGCCTGCGCAAGTGCGGCGGCGGACATTTCGCCGTTA